>NZ_JBGLYM010000080.1:0-1494 GCF_047303955.1 Pseudomonas sp. Pseusp88
GCACCATCAGCGGCTACGCGGTTTGCACCAACGCGATCAGCACCATCAGCAGCGACGCGGTTTGCACCAACGCGGTCAGCACCATCAGCGGCGACACGGTTAGCACCAACATGGTCAGCACCGTTTTCGGCAACGACCTGGGCGTTCAGTTGATCATGACCATTGATGGCTGGCAGAGCGAAAGCACTGGAGGCCAGAACAGAGAAGGCCAGGCCGAAAATCAGTTTGGAAGTTTTCATGGTAGTTGCTCCAGATCGGTTAGAAGTCGTTGTTAACTCGGTATGGAGGTAATGCTACGCCGCTGGAATTTATTAAGAAGTCAATGCGATTGGTACCTGTCATTGCTGAAATTGATAGTTAACGAACATCTTGATCTGGAATGAAATATTTCCATTTGGGAGCCGCCTTGGTGGCGATCGAGTGCGCAGCGCTCGCAATGAAACCTGACGCCATCGCCAGCAAGTCGGCTTTCACAGGATCTCATTCTGGTTGTCGATGGCAGAGGAGCGACAATCACCCGTCAACCACTTCCACGAACAAAGGACAATCACGCTATAGCGGTGGGTTGTGTTTGCTGTGCCACGGAGGTAGATATATGATGGATATCAAGATATCCAAAGGATATCTTTTTTGGAGGCTATACCATGGCACATGTCGATAAAACCGAATCGTTTCTTCTGCGTCTTCGCAGCCAGGACACACCCACTGGTATCAGCGGAGCGACTATCAGGCTGCTGATGGAGCGTACCGGCCTGAATCGCACGGAGATTACCCACCTTGCCCTGCGCCAGATGGCCAACCAGTACCTGCCACGCTATGAGATGGATAATGGTCCGCTGACTGCCAAGCAAAGCGCTGCCATTCGTGCGCACAGCAGCGCCTCGGATACGCCTGACGAAAGCTTTTCGGAAGGACTGTTTGATTGATATCGACTGATTACAATCCGCTGCCAGCGCCGGGCGATATCGTCTGGTGTTTTTTCCCACAAGTGCTGGGCAAACCCGGCCCCAAGCCTCGCCCGGCGTTAGTGCTGGCCCTGTCGCGCACAACCCATGAGGTGATGGTCGCCTATGGCACCAGCCAGAAGGTTCACAAGATCTATCCAACGGAGTTCGTTATCGACCCCAGCGATGCGGGCTACGCGATCAGCGGGCTGAGCTATCGAACCAAGTTCAACCTTGCAGACCGGTACAAGTTGCCGTTCAACTCGGACTGGTTTGGCCCTGCGCCGGGGCTGTCGGCATCATCGCCGTTACCCAAGATGGGGACCTTGCACGCCAGCTACATGAAAGCGGTCACCGCCGCCCAGAAGGCCGCCCTCCAAAAGCCATGAAAACGCTGGTCAGTGCCGTAGGGCAATTGGCAATCATCGGTCGAATTGAGGACAGGACGCTGAGGCGAGAGGTTTTGCGCAGGTAAAATTAAGCCCGGCAAAAGCCGGGCTGGAGGGACAAGCGCCTGGGGATCAGCTCAGGCGGCTTGCACCAATGTGGT
>NZ_JBGLYM010000081.1:0-1408 GCF_047303955.1 Pseudomonas sp. Pseusp88
TCAAGCCATATTTGTCTCCTGATGTACCTTTTATTCGGGCCAAGGTTAATGTGCCGATGAGCACGGACTAATTGTGGCTCTGTCAAGAACCCTGCAAAGCCCCCAGTGTGGTGGGCAGGGCCGTGCAGTACCCCGGTCACCGCAACCCGAGAGCCTTGACAGGTTTCTGGGTACAGATCCACTTACCCGCCGACCTGGCGGGCATGGCCGTGGGCCTGCAACAGGCGATATTCGAAAACATGCATTTATCCGGGCAGGATCGCCAGGTCGCGAACAATCATGTCGACCACCAGTTCCTCCAGGGCAATTGGGTCGACCCGAATCAGCTCGGCACATTAACCAGTACCGCTGGCGGTCAATATCGCCTGGCAGATTTTGCCCCATACCGGCGCTGAGCAATATCGCCTGCGGCAGATCTGGATCAATATCTAAACTACTGAATCCATCTCAAAAAATCACTGCAGCAAAATCGGTATTGCTACAACTCCAGAAACCACCTACAACATGTAGTAACTTATTCCTACAACAACATCAGAAATTTACTTTCGCTAACAAAACCGCCCCATATTCGACAGACCCTTCTGTATCTTTCGTATGAACTTTCCGAGAGAATCCCGCCCTCTTGCATGAGGCAGATTCGCTCTTTAGGCTGCTCCGGTCGTTGAATATCAGCGATCGGGTTTAGCAGCCTCTTTTTGCTTTCTTCTATGCGTGCAAACGTCTTAATGGCGGCTTTGCGTGGGGCACTTTCGAGTGCGCCGGGTATTGGAAGGAGCACCGGTCTGCTAACCCGCGTCAAAGTCGCCACCCTCGTGTTTGTTTAGCAGCCAGCATTTGGTGGCCTTACCTGCAAGGCTCTTTCTAATGAATATTCCTACGTCCGAAACATCCCCATTTTCACTCGAAAAATCCCTGCTGCATTCCTCCGACCGGCTGCGCTATCTGGCTGCTATCGCCTATGAAACCGGCGAAAGCCTCAGCGGTTCGCAACGCGACCTGGTGTTCTCGATGCTGTATCTGATCGAGCAACTCAAAAGCGAGGTGGATGGTTCACTGGCTCATGTCGAGTGCTGCTGACTACGATAAGCCTGCCGCAGCGTCTCTGACACGGCGCTGTCGTAGGAACAAACAACGTAAAACCCATTGAATCACCGTAACGTTGTGGGAGCGAATTCATTCGCGAAGGCGGTATCTCAGCCCCTACAAATGCGTCGGATGTACTGGCCCCTTTGCGAATGAATTGGCTCTGTCTGCGTTAGGTGTTGCGGCCAGCGATTTACCTGGCCGATTCAGGCAGTTGCATCGCCATCGGTTCTAATGAGGTGTAGATGTTGTGGGAGCGGATTCATCCGCGAAGGGGCCAGTACATCCAACACATTGGCGGCGTCCGGAATAAAGCTTTCGCGAA
>NZ_JBGLYM010000082.1:0-1274 GCF_047303955.1 Pseudomonas sp. Pseusp88
GCACTTTCACTGGTGTTGTTCAGGCTAAGGTAAAATTTGTGAGTTCTCGTAAGAGAAGCAAATTTTCGGCGAATGTCGTCTTCATAGTATAACCAGATTGCTTGGGGTTATATGGTCAAGTGAAGAAGCGCATACGGTGGATGCCTTGGCAGTCAGAGGCGATGAAAGACGTGGTAGCCTGCGAAAAGCTTCGGGGAGTCGGCAAACAGACTGTGATCCGGAGATGTCTGAATGGGGGAACCCAGCCATCATAAGATGGTTACCTTACACTGAATACATAGGTGTATGGAGCGAACCAGGGGAACTGAAACATCTAAGTACCCTGAGGAAAAGAAATCAACCGAGATTCCCTTAGTAGTGGCGAGCGAACGGGGACCAGCCCTTAAGTTGTATTGAGATTAGCGGAACGCTCTGGAAAGTGCGGCCATAGTGGGTGATAGCCCTGTACGCGAAAATCTCTTTGCAATGAAATCGAGTAGGACGGAGCACGAGAAACTTTGTCTGAATATGGGGGGACCATCCTCCAAGGCTAAATACTACTGACTGACCGATAGTGAACTAGTACCGTGAGGGAAAGGCGAAAAGAACCCCGGAGAGGGGAGTGAAATAGATCCTGAAACCGTATGCGTACAAGCAGTGGGAGCCCACTTTGTTGGGTGACTGCGTACCTTTTGTATAATGGGTCAGCGACTTATTTTCAGTGGCGAGCTTAACCGAATAGGGGAGGCGTAGCGAAAGCGAGTGTTAATAGCGCGTTTAGTCGCTGGGAATAGACCCGAAACCGGGCGATCTATCCATGGGCAGGTTGAAGGTTGGGTAACACTAACTGGAGGACCGAACCGACTACCGTTGAAAAGTTAGCGGATGACCTGTGGATCGGAGTGAAAGGCTAATCAAGCTCGGAGATAGCTGGTTCTCCTCGAAAGCTATTTAGGTAGCGCCTCATGTATCACTGTAGGGGGTAGAGCACTGTTTCGGCTAGGGGGTCATCCCGACTTACCAAACCGATGCAAACTCCGAATACCTACAAGTGCCGAGCATGGGAGACACACGGCGGGTGCTAACGTCCGTCGTGAAAAGGGAAACAACCCAGACCGTCAGCTAAGGTCCCAAAGTCATGGTTAAGTGGGAAACGATGTGGGAAGGCTTAGACAGCTAGGAGGTTGGCTTAGAAGCAGCCACCCTTTAAAGAAAGCGTAATAGCTCACTAGTCGAGTCGGCCTGCGCGGAAGATGTAACGGGGCTCAAACCATGCACCGAAGCTACGGGTATCA
>NZ_JBGLYM010000083.1:0-1044 GCF_047303955.1 Pseudomonas sp. Pseusp88
AAGTTATTGAAGTTCATACCCTTATTACTATAACGATGAGCCAGGGAAAGGCCGATCATGGGCAAGCCCTGGCGGTCAGGGTTGGTGATTATATAGGCATCAAACTCATAAAAGGGCGCGGTGAATTCGCCGATTTTTCCGGTTTTTTTAAAGTCCTTGTAGTCAAAAATGGTAACCAGGCCCGTGCGGCGGTTTAGTTCCCAAAGGGGGCCCTTGGGCGCCCGAAGCCAGATTTTTGGGAGATGTTCAACGACAATGTGGCCTACTATTCCGCAGGTAAGAGGTATGCCAAGAAACCATGCATAAGCTTCAAGTAGGTCCTTGTAGGTTAATAAGTTATCAGGCCGTCCCACTAAAGGCATCATTGTAAGGTGAGCAAATATTAAGGGGGGTATTAGTATTATAGTCCCCCACAGGCCAAAGACTTTTAGAGAAATCCAAAATTGAGAGCGGAAGGGGAATTTCGCATGACGAATCACTTCATGGTCGTGCTTGACATGCAGTTCAAGATGTTCGAACGGACGTGTTACGTAAGTGCCGTTCGCTTTCTGTTCGGCCTTTTCCTTCCTGAAGTTTTCCCAGAAACGCATCCCCTCGGGATCTGGATCCGCCATGATGTTGTCTGGAAGCACCTCTTGGGTATTTCCCCAGGGCAGCCGGGTCCCGATCAGTTTAAATAGCAACGTGCGCGGCAGGGCGTCATGCTGTTCGGGAATCCGATCCGGATGGTAACCATCTTGTTGCGCGTTGCCTGTTGATCTCAAAGAGTGGTTTTCTCGCTGCTGCCAGCGCAGATTTCGTACCTACCAGTTTTACCGTTAGCGCTTCCATTGCAATGATCAGATCAATCGCCGCGCCCCCCAATCCACCTATTGTCCTGAAATGCCCTTTTTCTCGAAGGATCTGCTCCCTCGCCTGCATCTCCACCGCCACATTCCACATCTCCAGCATCAACACCCCTACAGAAAACGGGCGTGAGCTCAAAATCCGGTACGCCATCGCATTGCTGCGTGTGCCGTGCTGTTCGAGGGCATCGCTGAGGGC
>NZ_JBGLYM010000084.1:0-914 GCF_047303955.1 Pseudomonas sp. Pseusp88
GGTGGGCACTCTAAGGAGACTGCCGGTGACAAACCGGAGGAAGGTGGGGATGACGTCAAGTCATCATGGCCCTTACGGCCTGGGCTACACACGTGCTACAATGGTCGGTACAGAGGGTTGCCAAGCCGCGAGGTGGAGCTAATCCCACAAAACCGATCGTAGTCCGGATCGCAGTCTGCAACTCGACTGCGTGAAGTCGGAATCGCTAGTAATCGCGAATCAGAATGTCGCGGTGAATACGTTCCCGGGCCTTGTACACACCGCCCGTCACACCATGGGAGTGGGTTGCACCAGAAGTAGCTAGTCTAACCTTCGGGAGGACGGTTACCACGGTGTGATTCATGACTGGGGTGAAGTCGTAACAAGGTAGCCGTAGGGGAACCTGCGGCTGGATCACCTCCTTAATCGAAGACTCAGCTTCTTCGCAAGTTCCCACACGAATTGCTTGATTCATTGAAGAAGACGATAGAAGCAGCTTCAAGCTTTAAGCTACAAGCTTCAAGTTTGATCGCGAAAGCATCAAAATTGGGTCTGTAGCTCAGTTGGTTAGAGCGCACCCCTGATAAGGGTGAGGTCGGCAGTTCGAATCTGCCCAGACCCACCAATTTTGTGGAAAAGCCTGTAGCAATACGGGGCCATAGCTCAGCTGGGAGAGCGCCTGCCTTGCACGCAGGAGGTCAACGGTTCGATCCCGTTTGGCTCCACCATTTACTGCTTCTACATCTCGCTAAAGCTTAGAAATGAGCATTCCATCGGTTCGATGGTGAATGTTGATTTCTGGTCTTTGACCAGTTCGTTCTTTAAAAATTTGGGTATGTGATAGAAATAGACTGAATGGCACTTTCACTGGTGTTGTTCAGGCTAAGGTAAAATTTGTGAGTTCTCGTAAGAGAAGCAAATTTTCGGCGAATGTC
>NZ_JBGLYM010000085.1:0-891 GCF_047303955.1 Pseudomonas sp. Pseusp88
CAGGCCGAAGGCTTTATCGAGGACAGCAAAGCCACGCTCACCCTGCGCAATGCCTACTTCAACCGCAACTTCACCAACCCGGCCTACCCGTCGAGCCGGGCGCCGCAGAACTATGCCGAAGAATGGACGCAGAACTTCATTCTCGACGCCAAGTCCGGCTTCACCCAAGGCTGGGTCGGCTTCGGGGTTGATGTGCTGGGGCTGTATTCGCAGAAGCTTGATGGCGGCAAGGGCACCGGCGGCACGCAGTTGCTGCCGATCCATGATGACGGGCGTCCGGCCGATAACTTTGGTCGCTTGGGCGTGGCGCTCAAGGCCAAGGTGTCCAACACCGAACTGAAGGTCGGCGAATGGATGCCGGTGCTGCCGATCCTGCGCTCGGACGATGGCCGTTCCCTGCCGCAGACCTTCCGTGGCGGGCAGATCACCTCCAGGGAGATTGCCAACCTGACGGTCTACGGTGGCCAGTTCCGTGGCAACAGCCCGCGCAACGACGCGAGCATGGAAGACATGTCCATGAACGGCAAAGGCGCGTTCACCTCGGACCGTTTCAACTTCGGCGGCGGCGAATACAGCTTCAACGACAAGCGCACCCAGGTCGGCGTCTGGTACGCCCAGCTGGAAGACATCTACCAGCAGGAGTTCCTCAACCTGCTGCACAAACAGACCTTCGGCGACTGGACCCTGGGCGCCAACCTCGGCTACTTCATCGGCAAGGAAGACGGACGCAAGCTGGCCGGGGAAATGGATAACAAGACCAGTTACGCGCTGCTCTCGGCCAAGTACGGCGGCAGCACCTTCTACGTCGGCCTGCAACGCCTGACCGGCGACAGCGCCTGGATGCGCGTCAACGGCACCAGCGGCGGGACCCTGGCCAACGACAGCTACAAC
>NZ_JBGLYM010000086.1:0-865 GCF_047303955.1 Pseudomonas sp. Pseusp88
TGGGCCGTTCGTGCGCAATTCATCCTGAGCACCCAATCGCAAACCCTTTACTTCCCGGCGCCCGCCGTAAAAGACCCTATCCGCTTTGGCCCGGAATACGCCCAGGCCGACTTCACCACGACCCATCGGCCGTTCTGGGCCGATGAATACACCCACAAGGCGCAATAATGTCTAACCCCGTCAAATCAACGCCTTACTACGCGCCAGAGGCCTACCATCCGGATCGGATTCCCGAGCAACCAGACGCCCTGCCGCGCAACCTATTATTCAAGCTGATCGGAACGCGACTGCCTTGGGGCAACACCCAGGAGGTGCTCCCGGATAACATCATGCAAGATCCCGATCCCGAAGGGATGCGTTTCTGGGAGGAAGTAAGGCGAAAAAAAGCTGAAGAAAAAGCTAACGGTACTTACGTACCTCGTCCATTTGAACATCTGAATATGCATTTCAAACACGATCATGAAGTAATTCGCCAAGCGCATCTCCCATTTCGCTCTCAATTTTGGCTTTTCTTAAAGGGGGGGGGAAATGGGCAACTATTATCTTAATCCCTATCATGGCGCTGACTCACATGACAGCTTTATATAAATTCAACGAGCCAGCTTGGGAACTCACAAAATCTCTGTTTATAGAGGTTCACTCCTGGTTTATCGGCATACCATTTATCTGCGGGCTGATCGGTCATATCGTCGTTGAGTACTTCCCGAGAATCTGGCTACGCGCCCCAAAAGGCCCTCTTTGGGAACTCAATCGCCGCACGGGCTTGGTCACCATTTTTGACTACAAAAACTTTAAAAAAACCGGAAAAATCGGCGAGTTTACTGCGCCCTTTTATGAGTTTGATGCCTATATAATCACCAGCCCG
>NZ_JBGLYM010000087.1:0-815 GCF_047303955.1 Pseudomonas sp. Pseusp88
ATAGGCGATGCCGAGCACCGCCAGGATGATCGCTACCGGCGTGGACATTACCCAGGCAAAGCCGTACCAATAGCCGAGGGCTGCGCCAACAAGCTGGCCTGTAGCGACAAAAGACATTCCGCCAGTTACACCAAACTTCGTCCAAAGCAGCACTTTTTCTTCCGGACTTGTGGCACGACTAACGTCCTCTGACAACTGCCAAGCCTCAACCCCCGCCGCAACGGCCCCCAAGGTCGCCCACGTCATCGTACGCAAGATCAAACCTTTCGAAAACGTCGCAAATTCGTTAGCAATCGCTGCCTGGGCGCTGCCCCTGGAGGCGGCTTTAGCTTCTCCCAACCATTCCAGGTAACCAGCCTTTGCCACCCGCAGAGTTTCAGAACCCAGCGTCGCCGACATCTCCCCCGCCTTATGCCACGCCGGCCCCACCCATAACGCCGCAATCGCATTGGCAGCGTAGGCCGTACCAGCCGCCAGATTACGCAGTTCATCCGCCGTAAACCGGCCGTCGTTGCTGGCTTTTGTCGTGATGTCATGGACATTCCACAGGTTCAACCCGACCAGCAGGGCAGGCAGGGCGTTGCCCAGGTAGCGGTTCATCCAGGTTCGAACGTGGTCCTGATGGCCCTGTTTGCCGAAGATCGCCAGTCGCTGCAGCACCTCGGATTGCCCCAGGCCCGTGAGCCAGTAATTGAGTTGGGTGTGGTTGGGCGGCAGGCGCGAGTGGCCATGGGCTTTGCCGATGATGCGCATGGGGCGCATGAGCGACAGTCTTTTCAGCTCATCTTCATGGCCTTGCAGGGCAAGGCGGGCGG
>NZ_JBGLYM010000088.1:0-703 GCF_047303955.1 Pseudomonas sp. Pseusp88
TCGTTATCCATATCGATCCAGTAACGCGGGTCGCGACCGGTTTGACGGTCGTACTCGGCAGTCACCGGGTCCAGGTGACGATGAGCTTCGTGTACCGGTACGTCGGGCAATGGGCGGCTGATGTCCATGAAGTTCTGGAAGAAATCCCATAGCGCACAAGGTGTTTGTGCGAGATTGTCTGGCGCAATCATGTCATTGAAGTTCATGCCCTTATTGCTATAACGGTGCGCCAGGGAAAGGCCGATCATGGGCAAGCCCTGACGATCCGGATTGGTGATTATATAAGCGTCAAACTCATAAAAGGACGCGGTGAATTCTCCGATTTTTCCGGTTTTTTTAAAGTCCTTGTAATCAAAAATGGTGACGAGGCCCGTGCGGCGATTGAGTTCCCAAAGGGGACCCTTGGGTGCGCGAAGCCAGACTTTGGGGAAGTACTCAACGACCATGTGGCCGATTAATCCGCACGCAAATGGTATGCCAAGGAACCATGCATAGACTTCCAGTAAGTCATAATATGTTAATGAATTATCTGCGCCGCCAACTAGAGGAATCATTGTAAGATGAGTCAGAAACAAAGGGAGAATTAATATTATGGTTAACCACTTACCTCCCCCTTTTAAGAAGAGCCAAAATTGAGTCTTGAAAGGAAATTGCGCATGACGAATCACTTCATGATCGTGTCGATAATGCAGCTCCAGATGTT
>NZ_JBGLYM010000089.1:0-605 GCF_047303955.1 Pseudomonas sp. Pseusp88
CCCCCCCCCCCCCCCCCCCCCCCCCCCCCCCCCCCCCCCCCCCCCCCCCCCCCCCCCCCCCCCCCCCCCCCCCCCAACTTTCTAACTTTCTTTATGATATTTATTATGATGCTAACTCATATTATAGTAATATCAAGACTAAGTGAACCGGCCTGGGAACTCACAAAAACTCTATTTATAGAGGCTTATTCGTGGTTCATAGGGGTACCACTTGCCTGCTGGTTAGTTGGCCATATTGTCGTCGAATACTTCCCAAAAGTCTGGCTTCGCGCACCCAAGGGTCCCCTTTGGGAACTCAATCGCCGCACGGGCCTGGTTACCATTTTTGACTACAAGGACTTTAAAAAAACCGGAAAAATCGGCGAGTTTACTGCGCCATTTTATGAGTTTGATGCCTATATAATCACCAACCCGGACCGCCAGGGCTTGCCCATGATCGGCCTTTCCCTGGCTCATCGTTATAGTAATAAGGGTATGAACTTCAATAACTTGATTGTGCCGGACAATCTCGCACAAAAGCCTTGTGCGCTGTGGGATTTTTTCCAGAACTTCATGGATATAAGCCGCCCACTACCCGACGTACCGGTACACGAAGCTCATCGCCA
>NZ_JBGLYM010000008.1:0-258360 GCF_047303955.1 Pseudomonas sp. Pseusp88
GGAGCCGGCTTGCTGGTGATCGCGTTCTGCCGGTCGATGAAGATATTGCCGTAATGCCGCTATCGCCAGCAAGCCGGTCCCACATCAGCCCTGTATTTGCAGCGGGGGACTGAATCAACTCGATTCATGTGGGAGCCGCTGTTGTGGGTCTGATCCTTATTGTGGGACCGGCTTCAGCCGGGAAGGCGGCGGTGATTGCAACGGCCTATTCCCGGCTAAAGCCGGTCCCACAACATCCACTTCGGACTTATGGCCACCTGACAATAAAACTCGTGCCACCCTCGGCATTCGACACCACGCGCACATCGCCCTGATGCGCCTTGGCGATTTCCCGCACGATAAACAGCCCCAGCCCTACGCTACGAGCCTCGTCTTTGGCTTCGACGCCACGGACCATGGGCTCGAACAAACGGCCCAGTACAGGCTCGGGAATAGGTTCGCCCGAGTTGTGCACCGCCAGGCTGAAGCCGTTGTCGTCGATGGTTGAAGTCACCCGCACCACACCATCCGGCGCGCCATAGGCCATGGCATTGCCGACCAGGTTGCCCAGCAACTGGAACAGCCGGTCACTGTCGGCAATGCAGGGGCCCAGACCGCTGGCGGCATGGACGATCTGCCGGTCGGCGAAGGTCATGCGCAACTCGTCCAGGCACTGACCGACCAGAGCATGCAGGTCAATGGGCGCAGGGTTGACCGAAATACCGCTGCCGACCCGGGCCTGGGTGAAGTCCAGCAGGTCGGTGATCATGCGCTGAGCGCGCTCCGCAGACTTGGCGATATGGCCCAACAACCGGCTTTGCTGCGGCCCCGGGTTGTCCTCGTTCAGCAGGCCCGTGGCCATGCGAATTGCCGTCAACGGGTTGCGCAGGTCATGACTGACGATGCCCACCATCTGCTCGGCGAACGACGCCCTGACCTGTGCTTCGGCGTGGGCCACGCGCAGGCGGGTCTGGGCCATGGCCAGTTCTTTCTGCACCGCCAGTTGCTCGGCCAGGGCAGCCTCGGCCTGTTTGCGCGCCACCATCAGCTCGCGTTCGTACTTGTCACGGTCTTCGGCAATGAACAGCGACAGTTCGTGGAAAACGCCACCGGCATGCTCACGACGCAACACATTGAGGATCATCGGGATGCTGTGTCCATCACGGTGACGCAGGTCCAGCTTGACCTCGGCCACGGAGCCCTGGATCAACAGCAGGGGCGCCCAGTGAGTCTGATGGAAAATCTTGCCGCCCATGGTCAGCAGATCCTGGATGCGTCGCCCGAGCAGCGCCTCGCGCGCCATGCCCAGCCAGGTGCAGAACGTCTGGTTGACGCGCTTGATCTCGCCGCTGGGCAGGGTCAGCAACAGGCCGCAGGAAGCATGCTCGAACAGGCTTTCACTGTCCGGCAACTCTTGGGTGTCAGGCATCATGCCGGCCCGCTGCGAGGGTATCGAGAAACTCGTTCATCGCCTCGATACAGGCATAAGGGGCACTCATGTGCGGGCAATGGCCGACGTTGTCGATCAAGCGTAGCGTGCTGCCCGGCAAGGCCTGATGCAGGTAGTCGCCGACTGGCACAGGCGCGATCAGGTCGTCACTGCTCTGCAGAATCAGTGCCCGGCTATGGAAGTACGGCAGATCCCCACGGTTGTCGGAAAGAAAGGTAACCCGGGCAAACTGCTTGGCGATCTGTGGATCGGTGCGGCAAAAACTGTTGGTCAGTTCTTCGCTCAACTCCGGTTGCCCCGGCGCGCCCATGATCATCGGTGCCATGGCGCTGGACCAGCCCAAGTAGTTATTGGACAGGGTGTCGAGCAATGAATCGATATCGGCGCGACTGAAGCCGCCCTGATAGTCGCCGTCGTCGAGGTAACAGGGCGACGGACCGACCATGACATGCCCGACAAAGCGCCCAGGCATCCGACGCTCGGCCAGCACGCCGATCATGCTGCTCACCGAATGACCGACATAAATCACCGGGCCGGGCCCGGCGAACTCGTCGACTATCTCCAGCAGATCCGTGGCGTAGCCTTCCAGGGATTCGTACTTTTGCGGCGTATAAGCCGACAGATCGGACAGGCCATTACCGACCAGATCGAAGAGCACCAGGGTGCAGCGGTCCACAAAATGTGGCGCGATGAAACGCCACATATGCTGGTCACAACCAAAACCATGAGCAAATACCAGAGTCAGCGGACCCTTGCCCGAAACCTGGACGTTATTGCGCAATTGAACCGACATCCGTGCTCCCAAGACAGGTGCCCCCGTCCGGCACGGTGGTGCAGGCGAGAATCAATACAAACAGCGAGATTAGCATCGTTCGTGCAGCAACGTCCGTACAGGTGATCGGGGGCTTGCACGTCAGCGGCCATTGCCCCTCAAAATACGCATCGCCCTTGGACAGCCCGGGAACCCTGGCATGACTCAGATTTACGACGCACGCGGCAACCTCTACGCGGTCACCACACCTTCAGCCCTGCGCGAGCTGGGCATCGCCCTGCCGGAAAACGCCGCCGACGCCGCGGCAACCCGCAGGCAGTGGGCGCAAGCGGCCATCGAGGCGCTTTGCCTGTGGCCGGACAACCAACCACCTGCCGGGGCCAAGGCCCATCGCTCGGACGGTTTATTGATCGGACCGTTCCAGAACCAGGCACCGTACGACGTACTGATCGTCAACACCGACGGCACCCTGGCTGAACGCAGCGGCAACGGCCTGACGATCTTTTCGCAATTCCTCAAGGACAGCGGCGTGTTGCAAGAGCGAACCTTCGCCCTGCGCGTGCATCACAACAATGCCGAGTTGCCGAACCCGCTGCAGACGCTGGCCGAAAGCGCCAGGGTCGAGGGCATCAACGGTTTCTGGCTGGACCTGGGCACACCCTCGTTCGGCCCGGAAGCGGTGGGCGCGCAGGGCGTGGCCGGGGCCACTCTCAACGAACGCCCGGTCAGTCGGGTGACGCCATTGGTGCAGCTCGATCAGGCCTGGAATCACAGCCTGTTCGTACGCATCGGCAATCCGCACTGCGTCACCCTGGTAGGCAACGTCGGTGCACTGCCGTCGTTCGCCGCTCTACATGACGAACCGCTGCACACTGAGCTGACGCGCATCGCCTTTGCCGCTGGAGAGCTGGGCGCGGGCGATCCCTGTCCGGGCGGGGTCAACCTGCAATGGGCCTGCGCCGTGGCTTCGGATCAGATCCTGGCCCGGGTATTCGAGCGCGGCGAAGGTCCTACGGCGTCCTCGGGCACCAGTGCCAGTGCGGTGGCCAGTGCCTGTTGGCGCGCTGGCTGGATTCAGGCCGGGCGGGTCAAGGTGACCATGCCTGGCGGCACGGCGCCGGTGCGGTTGATCGAGCAGGACGGCTTGTTGCATCAGGTGCTGCTGTTCGGCGTGGCCGGACTGCAAAGAGCGGGCGATGGCATTACACCCGCTTGAAAGAGGCCGCCTGGCCCGTAGCACCGACTCCAGCCGAAGGGGCTGCGGGAGCGAATTCATTGGCGAAAGGGGTATTTGCAACGACGAAGATGCGTCGAATGTACCGACCTCTTCGCGAATGAATTCGCTCCCACAGTAGCGCGTGCATATCGTCGGATCTGTGTGCGGATTCATCCGCGAAGGGGCTGCTCCGGCTTTACAGCAAACATGGAATCTCCCACAAAGCTCGCTTGCCCCCTTCGAACCTTCAATTATCGAACGCTGCTATTCACCGATATCCTCGTTCCACAACTCAGGCTTGGCGGCGATAAAACCGCGCATCAGGTCGACGCAGGTCTGGTTGTGCACCACATCGACCTGCACGCCGCGCCCGCGCAGCAGTTCTTCCTCGCCCATGAAGGTTTCGTTTTCGCCGACGATCACCTTGCGGATGCCGTACAAAAGAATCGCGCCGCTGCACATCGCGCAGGGCGACAGGGTGGTGTAAAGGGTGGCTTCACGGTAGATGCGTGCGGGCTGGCGGCCGGCGTTTTCCAGGGCGTCCATTTCGCCGTGCTTGATGGCGCTGCCTTCCTGCACCCGGCGGTTGTGGCCGCGGCCGATGATCTTGCCGTCGTGAACGATCACCGAACCGATGGGAATGCCGCCCTCTTCCAGCCCCTTCTGAGCTTCGTCAATCGCTGCCTGCATGAATGGGTCCATGGTGCTGCCTCCTGTCAACGCGTAGCTGCCTGAAAGTGTGGGACCGGCTTTAGCCGGGAAGAGGACCTGACAGACGATAGAAATGTATCGATCCTGTCGACGGCTTCCCGGCTAAAGCCGGTCCCACGTGGCCGAATATAACCGCGTTTAGAGCGCCTTGCTCACTTTGTCGGCGACGTCGGCGGGCAGCCACTGCTTCCAGATTTCCGGGTGATTCTTGAGGAAGGACTGCGCGACCGCCTTGGGTTCCTCACGCTTTTCGCTCATCTCTGCCAGGGTGGTGTTGAGCAGGTCGATAGGGAAATCGACTTTCTGGAAGAAGGTCACCAGCTCCGGATACTGCTTGTGAAACGGTTCCGACACGCCAATGGCCAGATGCGCCGCCAGGGAGCGGGTACCACGCGGGTTCGGATTGCTGGCATCGGCCAGGGTTTTCCAGGCTTCAGCGTCAAATGGCGGCTCTTCCAGTTTGATCAGTTTGAAGCGGCCCAGTAGCGGGGTCGGTGCCCAGTAGTAGAACAGCACCGGCTTGCCACGCCGGATCGACGAACTGACCTCGGCATCCAGGGCCGCGCCGGAGCCGGTGCGGAAGTTGACGTAACTGTCGTTCAGGCCATACGCCTTGAGCTTCTGGGTGTTGACGATTTCCGAAGTCCAGCCGGACGGGCTGTTGAGGAAGCGACCTTTATCAGGGGACTCGGCGTCCTTGAACACGTCTTTGTACTTGGGCAGGTCGGCCACCGACTTGAGGTCCGGCGCCAATGGTTTGATGCCTTTGGCCGGATCGCCCTTGATCACGAACTCCGGCACCCACCAGCCTTCACTGGCGCCCTTGACGATATCGCCCAAGCCGAACACCTTGCCTTCGGCCTCGGCCTTGATCCACGCAGGGCTGCGCCCGGCCCACTCTTCGCCGATCACCTGAATGTCGTTCTTGGCCAGGGCCGCTTCCAGGCTGACGGTGCTGCCCGGCAGGGTATCGGTCGGGTAACCGTAGCCTTTCTCGACGATAGTGCGCAGCACCTCGGTGATCAGGCTGCCGCTTTCCCAAGTGATGTCACCGAAGTGAATCGTTGCCGGTTTTTCTGCTGCATGGGCTGACTGGGCGAGCATGCCCAAAGCCAGCAACGAGCCGCCCAATAGCTGTTTGATCTTGTTCATGGTCACCTCGGGGTTATCTCAGGGGTTAATCGACGCCAGCCCCAAGGCTTGCGCTTCGCGTTCATAGTCCAGTAACACGTGGTAGTCGGCCTCAGAGGCAGGCAGGACCTGCTCGATGGCCAATATTTCTGCGACTTCCGGCAAGGCCAGAAGTGCCGAGTTCATTGCCTGGCGAATCGGTTCAGGGTCGACGTCCCGGGCAGTGATATAGGGCAGGCAAGGACTCGCCGCACTCTCGATGAGAATGCGCAGGCCCGTGACCTCTTCGCTGTGATCCCGGGCCAGATAGTCGTAGGTCACGCTGTCGATGGCCGCCAGGTCGCCGCGCCTGGCCTTGAGCAGGCGCAGGCTGTCGCGATGGCCGCCGCTGAACGACACCTGGGCAAAGAATCGTCCGTCGCGCTGTAACGGTGCCAGGCGCTGGCGCAGCAGGTTCATGCCAGAGTTGGAGTCGGCGCTGTTGAGCAGGCCGTGGCTGCCGTAAAAATCGGCGAGGTTCTGCCGTGGATCGTCTTCGCGAACCAGCAGCAGGCTGCAGTGGTTGCCGTCTGCGCTATGGGGCAGGTGATACACCGGCCGGCCAACGACTTGTACCTTGCCTTGCAGGCGAGTCATCAACGGGTAGCCGCAGGTCTGGGTCAACAGCAGGTCCGGGGACAGCCAGAGCCGGGGCAGATCCAGGCCGTCAGCGCTCAAGCGCTCTGCGTTCAGGCGCCGCAGTATTTCCCGCAGCCACGTCTGCTGGGCCTCGCACACACGGGGTGGCGCAACGTACATCAGTAGTTCGGCAAGGCCATGGATCATGGGTGGTCTCTATGCAAGGCTGGCGAATCAGGCATGGGGGTGCCGTGGGCTGTCGATGGGTCTGAGGCTGTGGCGCCGGAAGAGTTCACCATAGCCGCGCACCAGAAAACCACCACTGCGTGCCAGCCATTGCTCACGCCGGGCCTTGTACACCCGTGGCAGGAAGTACCAGGCCAGGGCAATCAACGCCAGCGGCGCGCCGAGCAGAAGACGCCCAGGCAGGGTCTTGTCCAGCCAGCGCACGAGCCGCGTCCATGGGGTCACCCGTTGCCAGTGCCGCCGGCTCAGGTAGCGACTTTCGGGGTCGATGCCCGGCAGCGTCAGGTCTTCGTCGCGATGATGCAGCAGATGGCTGTCGCGATAGAGGGTGTAGGGATACCAGAGGGCAAACGGCGCATAGCCGAGGATCTAGTTCAACCAGTTCAGTCGCGTCGGATGGCCATGCAGCAGCTCATGCTGCACCGACAGCCACAGCACCACCAAGGGGATCATTAATAGCGTTGTCGGCCGAAGACCCAATGTCGGGCTGAGCAGAATCAGGGCAAACCAGCCGCCAAAAACGCTCAGCCACAGCAGCCACGTCGGCCATTCGGTATGACCGGTGAAGCTATGACGCAGGTGCAGCAGTTCTTCGCGGTGGGCCTCGTCGAGATAGTTGGGCATCGCATCTTCCACTTCATGGCGCATACCTGGATGTGCAACGGGACCTGGATTTCTTGCAGATCGTTTGGCTATATCCTTAGGTTCTAACGCTCTATGCAAGAACACAGCCCATCGTCACGCCCTGTATGATGCTGCCCTGCCATCGCCGACATGAGGTCACTGTGCGCAAGGACTATCTGGCATTTTTCCTGTCTTTGTTTCTCTCCCGACTGGCCGATCAGATCCTGCTGTTCATCGTGCCGCTGATCGTGTTCCAGACCACCCAGAGCGCATCGTGGGCCGGATTGGCGTTTTTCGCCGAATCCCTGCCCCGTTTTCTCGCATTTCCGTTCTGCGGCGCCCTGTGCGACAAGTTCTCGCCGACACGCATTCTGCATGTCAGCCAGCTGTGCCGGGCACTGGCCTGCGCGTTGGCGCTTGGCCTGGTGCTGACAGTGGGCGGGATTGTCTGGATCGTACTGCTGTCGGCGCTGTGCGGCGTGCTGACGACTCAGGGGATCATGGCGCGGGAAGTCCTGCTGCCACATGTCTTCAAGCACTACAGCTACACCAAAACCCTGTCCTATTCGCAGATCGCCGACCAGACCGGCCTGGTATTGGGACCATTGCTGGCGGCGCTGTTGCTCCACGCCATGGCGTGGCAGTGGGTGTTGTTGGCGATTGCCGTGCTGTTTGTGCTGGCGGACCTGGCCATGACTGTCTGGCAGCGCCACAGCACCATCGTCCTCGAGAGTTTCGAGCAGCATGAGGATATCTGGCTGCAACCACTGCGCATTGCCTTCGGCCATATCCGCGCACTGAGTGAACTGCGCAAGATCATCAGCCTGGCCGTTGGGGTCAATCTGCTGGTCGGCGTCACCCTCGCCACTTCAGCGGCCATGCTCATCGGTCAGTACGCCCGGCCCGAGGGCGACTATGCCGCGCTGCAAGCCGCCGGGGCCGTGACCACCATCGTTATCCTCTTGCTGTTAGCCCGGCTGACGCTGCCTGGACGTCTGCTCGGCGGCCTGGCGTACATCGCCATTTGCCTGGGCGCCCTGATCACCGCCCTGAGCCCGGGCGCAGCGGGCTATGTGACGGGTTTCCTGCTGATCGTCGGCTTCGACAAGATGTTCAATATCTACATCCGCACCACGCGCCAGCGGGTTATTCCGGTGCGGGACTTTGGCAAGACCGTGGGCGTGATCACCTTGCTGAACAATCTGTCGCAGCCATTGGCCGGGTTGCTGGTGGCGCTGTTGGCCGCGCCGTTGGGCACTCAAGGCGTAATCCTGTTGCTGGCGGGGGCCAGTGTATTGATCGGTGCGATGACTATCTGGGCGTTCCGCACAGCGCAGATGAAACCGGCATGAGCGGGGCCATCACCTTCGGTATCCTGCCCGATGCCCTGCTGCCCCTGGTCGACAAGTTCTACCGCAGTCATCGCTCGCCCATGCGCGCCGTCAAAGGGGCGACGGTCTGGGTGGCGAAACAGCCGGAGATTATCGGCGCCCTGAGCCTGAGCGCCGTGGCCGACGGACATTGGTTGACCGGCCTGCTTGTCGCGCCGCAATGGCGGGGGCAGGCGCTGGCCGGGCGTTTGCTGGCGGAGGTTTTACAGGCACGAACGGGGCCGGTCTGGCTGTTCTGTCATCCAGAGCTGGAAGGGTTTTATCAGCAGGCGGGGTTTGCCGAATGCGGGGATTTGCCTGGGGTGTTGGCGGATCGATTGCGACGATATGGGCGGACGAAGCCTTTGATTGCCATGCGTGCAGCCTGAGCTGCAATACGCCCTGGTAGGAGCTGCCGAAGGCTGCGAAAGCGGAGTGTCGTGTAAAACCCGTTCGCAGCCTTTGGCAGCTCCTACACGATCGCATTTCAATTCAGATGATCATGTATTCGCGCTTTCAATCATCCGCATTCGGATCAAGATCCGGAAACAGCACGTCGATAAAGCCGAACTTGCTGTAGTCGGTGATTCGCGAGGGATACAGCCGGCCAATCAAATGATCGCACTCATGCTGCACGACCCGGGCGTGAAAGCCATGGGCCACGCGCACGATGGCCTCGCCGTCCGGATCGAAGCCTTCATAGCGGATGCTCTGGTAACGGTCTACCGCACCACGCAGGCCCGGCACCGACAGGCAGCCTTCCCAGCCCTCCTCCATCAGCGGGCCAAGGGGCGTAATCAGCGGGTTAAGCAGGATGGTGCGGGGCACGGCTTCGGCATCGGGATAACGTTCGCTATGGGCAAAACCGAAGATCACCAGTTGCAGGTCGACACCAATCTGCGGTGCCGCCAGACCGACACCACCAACGCTTTCCATGGTTTCAAACATATCGGCAATCAACTGCTTCAACTCAGCGGAGCCGATCATTTCGGCAGGTACCGGTGGAGCGATACGTAGCAGCCGGGGATCACCCATTTTCAGAATTTCATAGATCATGGCATGGCCTTGTGAAGTCGACGCGATAGCCTATCGTGCCACAGCTGCCATCAATGTGGATGTACAGGTGTGGTCTGGTGCCCAAGCCCGGACACGTGCTGTTTTTCGTGCAAGTCGTTCTCGCCAGCAACTTTTTCACCGGGGTCCTTGCCCTCGCTGGACATATGCTCGATCACCGCGTTCATCTCTGCCCCCAGCAGCAGCACTGCCGCCGAGATATAGAAATACAGCAACAAAACGATGATCGCGCCGATGCTGCCGTACATGGCGTTGTAGTCGGCGAAGGTCTTGACGTAATAACCAAAGCCCAGCGACGCGATGATCCACACCACCACGGCCAGCACCGACCCCGGCGTGATAAAGCGAAATTCCTGCTTCACGTCGGGCATGACGTAATAGATCACCGCCACCGCGACCATCATCAGGATGATGATCAGCGGCCAACGCAGGATGGTCCACAAGGTGACGATGAACTCTTCCATGCCGATCTGCGAGGCCAGCCAGCTCATGACCTGCGGCCCGGTGACCATCAGCCCGGCAGCGGCCAGAAGCATAATGGCGATGCCAACGGTGTAGATGACTGACAGCGGAATGCGCTTCCATACCGGCCGGGCCTCAACCACGTCATAGGCCGCATTCATGGCGCTCATCATCAGGCGTACACCCGCCGAAGCGGTCCACAGAGCGATGACGATACCCACCGACAGCAAGCCGCCCTTGGATTGCTGCAACTGATCGATGACCGGGTTGACCTGGTCCAGCGCCTGGGGCGGCAGCACAAGAGAGGATTGCATGCGCAGCCAGGAGAAGAAGTCCGGCAAATGCAGAAAACCGATCAGGGCAATCAGGAACAGCAGGAAGGGGAACAACGAAAACAGCATCTGATAGGCCAGGGCCGACGCATAGGTAGACATTTCGTCGTCGAGAAACTCTTTCACGGTACGGACCAGGACCTTGCCCATGGGCAAGCGCTTCATCTGCGGGAAAATCATGGTCTCTCCTTGCGCAACATCACTCAAACATCCGGTTAACGACGGGGCGTGGCGTTCTACAGTAGCTCAGTGGACTTGACGACCGATAAAAGGTTTCAGTTTTTATCCCCATAGAAACAAAAACGGCCATCACTTGATGGCCGCAAAACGGCCATCACTTGATGGCCGCCTTGTCTACACGTCAGACGCTGAATCGAGCCGTATGATCAAGCCCGATCGACGGTTTTTTTCACCGCGTCTTTGGCTTTGCCCACAGCTTGCTGGGCTTCACCTTTGCGTTCCTGGACTTTGCCTTTGGTTTGCAGTTGTGCGTTATCGGTGGCCTTGCCGACGCCTTGTTTCACTTTGCCGACTGCTTCGTTGGCCATGCCTTTTGCTTTATCGCTCGTGCTGCTCATGTGATGTCTCCTGGGTCTAAGGACCGCAATGAAAATCAAATGTCATAACCTCGACATATAGGTTGACCGGGCCTTTTTGCCGAGAGTTTCAATTATTTCGTCAATGGTTTGTGCCGTTCGTCGGGGCGCGCGCATGAGATTCGCACGAACATTTCGTCATTCCCTGCAACTTTGGCTTTGCGTTTACGCGGCGAGCCTTGAGAATGCGCAACGCTGTCGCGCTGAATGAACCGATCCACAGGACTTATATGAAACTCGATAAAAAGCAGGCTATCGCCCGTCGTAACCAGGAACTGGGCGGCGCCGTGCTCGGGGTCAACAACACCCATTTCGCCGTGCTGAACAAGAACCGCAATATCTGGTGGTTCGACCTGCCCGTGACCCGCCTGCAAGTCGGCCAGTACGAGTGGATGCACCTGTTGCTGCACACCCCGGAAAGCGACGAGCTGCTGCATTTGAAGATCACCACGGTGTTCTTGCGCGACCATTTCGAAGGCGTGACGGTGCGTAATGCGGGCAAGCGCAAATCCACGGTCAGCCTGGAATTGAGCGCCGACAAGGACTCCTATCTCAAGGATATGCGTCCGACCGGCGCCAATCTGAGCTTCGCCGGCTTCCTTCAGAAGTAAGGCGCAGCAAGGGCGGGCGCGTTGCTACAACACCCTGCGCGCCGCCCAATAGCCGACGCTGGCGGCTACCGCCGAGGCAAAGCTGCCCCAAAGCATGTCGACAATCGCCATCTGCGCAGGCCAGCCTTGCAGCGTGGCCCAGTTGCTCAGGTCATAGGTGCCATAGGCCACCAGCCCCAGCAACACACCACGACTGGCCGCATGCCCGAGGCGATGACGGCGCAATGCAGGCAGCACGACAAACGCCACCAGGCCCCAGGCATACAGCAGATAGAAAATCAGCGCCGGGCCCCAGACGGGTTTATCGAGCATCAAGGGGCCGAGCCAGGCCCGATAGGTCGGCGCCATCAGCACACCGAGCCAGACAGCATCCAGAATCAGGAACGCCAGCAGCGTGCTGATGTAAGCGGTGAGGGTTTGTTTCATGAGGTGAGCCCTGAGGATGCCAAGTCTCTATGACCCGCAAGAGAGGCGAAAGGGTTCAGCCTTTCATCCGGTCGCTGAAACCGCGAAATTCATGTGAATACCCTGTGGGAGCGGATTCATCCGCGAAAGCGGCAGTCCGGACGACGGATCGTCTTTGGATGTACTGGCCTCTTCGCGAATGAATTCGCTCCCACAGGGTTTGCCCTCCACAGATCTACCTCATCAGACCAGTTCGATCCGGTCGGCATGAATGACGATCAGGCCCTGCTTGTACAGGCCGCCAATGGCTTTCTTGAAGTTGCCCTTGCTGACGCCGAACAGGTTGCTGATCACTTGCGGGTCGCTCTTGTCGCTGACCGGCAGCGAGCCGTTGTTGTCACGCAACTTGCCGAGGATCTTGTCGTTGAGGCTGTCGGCCGCCTGGGCGCCGACCGGTTGCAGGCTCAGGCTGATATTGCCATCGGCGCGGATTTCCTTGATGAAACCCTTCTCCTGCTTGCCCGCACGCAGGAACTTGAACACTTCGTTCTTGTGAATCAGGCCCCAGTGCTTGTTATTGATGATCGCCTTGAAGCCCATATCGGTGGCTTCGGCGACCAGCAGGTCGACTTCTTCGCCGACCTTGTAGTTGGCCGGGGACTTGTCCAGGTAGCGATCGAGACGTGCCGTGGCAGTGATGCGACGGGTGTGCTTGTCCAGATAGACGTGCACCACGCAGTAGTCACCGGCCTGCAGGGTGCGCTTCTCCTCGGAATACGGCAGCAGCAGGTCCTTGGGCAGGCCCCAGTCAAGGAAGACGCCGATGCTGTTGACCTCAACCACTTTGAGGCTGGCGAACTCGCCAACCTGGACCTTGGGTTTTTCCGTGGTAGCGATCAGTTTGTCATCGCTGTCCAGATAGACGAAGACATTGAGCCAATCCTCGTCCTCGCTGGGAATATCCTTGGGGATATAGCGATTGGGCAGCAGGATTTCGCCGTCCTGGGCGCCGTCCAGATACAACCCGAAGTTAGTGTGCTTGACCACTTGCAAGCTGTTGTAGCGCCCGACTAAAGCCATTTCCAGATACCCTCATAACGAGGGCGGCATTCTACCCGAGTTTGCCCGCTTCGGTGGCCAGGCATGCCCAACCAATGGCGCCATTCGTCAATCGCCCAGGGTTTGCAGGGATATTTACCAAGCAATTATGGGGTCAATCCTATACACTGGCAGGCCGTATCAATTTTTATAGGTCTATGACTGCCATGCGTATCAAAGCATCCCACTCCAAGCCGAAACCTGCTCCAGCCGTTGAGACGAGCGATTCGATCAACGCCCAGATCGCAGCTTTCCTGAAGTCCGGCGGTGAGATCCAGCAGATCGAGAAAGGCGTCAGCGGCCAGACCTTCGCACCGTCGCGCCAGATCACTCTGGGCAAGAAGTAAGCCTGCGAACGAGTATTGCCCCGCAACATCGGTCGATCATCCAGCGCTTTGACCTTCAAAGCGCTCGACCTCCCCTGAACCACCCGCCCTCGCCCTTGTCCTACTCCCGCTAGCGCCACACCTGCTAGGCTCGTTGAAGAGCGACATGACCTTGGGCATGATGTGCCCGAAAGCCAGCCCTATCGCGGAATCCACAATGAAGAACTGGATGCTTCTCGGCGCAATGATCTACCTGGGCGGCTGCGCCTCCCACGGTTGCAACGATTCTTTCAACGAAAGCCACCTGACCGACAGCAAATGCCGGGCGGATCATCTGCTGTATCAGAACGACATGCTTCAGGCCAAGCTGCTGCTCAGCGAGAACGATCGCAAGCATGACGAGCTGACCATGGCCCTGTTGCAACGGGCGGCCAAACAGGATGCCTCCGGCGAAGCCGAGTTCTACCAAGCAGTGCTGCTGATTCGTCAGCACGGCGACCAACAGAAGATCGTTGACCTGTTGCAGGACGCCGCCGACCGTAAACACCCCCTGGCCATCGCCCTGCTCACCCAGCAATTGAGCATGACCGACCAGAAGAAATCGGCCCGTTATCGCGCCGAATATGACCAGCTGGATGTTGCCAAGAGCGGTTATCCGTCCTTCGAACAGGCGGTGGAAGTGCTCAACGAGCTGATCGCCCCAGCCTCGTAAAATTCTCCGAAGTTCAACCAATGTGCTGCGGATCGACCAACGGTCCGCCATGCTGCGCTATCGCCGGTATGCTTGCGAGGCTCTGATTCGCGGTTTTCAGCCGCAACCCCCGATATTTTTCACGTGATGTCTGCCGATCACACTCCTCTGCTACCCCAGGAGTGAGCCATGCTCAAGACCCTCTTGCCCTTTGGCCTGCTATTGGCTAGCCAGTGCACCTGCGCCCAGACCCTGGAACGGGAACTGGGCGCGTTCGATCTGAAACTCGCCACCACCCCTACCCGCAGCATGGCCCAGGGCCTGGTCAGCCCCAGCGGTACGGGCTCTTTCCACGGCGGCCTGGACCTGAGCCACGACAGCGGTTTCTACTTCGGCCAATGGGCGCCGAGCATGGGCACCACGTCCAGCACGGCCCTGGAAGTAGACTCCTACATGGGCTTCAAGAAACCCTTCGATAAAACCCTGGGCTACGAAGTCGGCATGATTCGCTACAGCTACCCCGACACCAGCCAGCTCGACACCCACGAGCTATATGCCGGCCTGCGCCTGCGCCAGAGCCGGATTGGCGCGGCGTTCAGCAACGATGTCGGCCGCCGTGACAGCACCCTGTTCGTCGACTTCGGTGCTGTCGAGGAAATCGGGCTCGGGGTGCGTGTGCAATATGCCACTCACCAGTTCGACCGCCCCCAGGAAGTCACCGACGGCGGCATGATCAGCGCATTCAATGACTGGTCACTGAACCTGTCACGTCCCTGGCTGGGCATCGACATGAACCTGATCTACAGCGGCTCAAGCCTGACCGGCAGCGATTGCAGCGTCTACAGCGGGCATAACCCGCAATGCGAAGGCATGGTGACGCTCAAGGCCGTGCGGTCGTTTTTCTGAACTCCGGCTGTTCTGCTGACTCTTTGAAATGGAATGCGGTTCTGTAGGAGCTGCCGAAGGCTGCGAAAGGATTCAAGATCTGTTCGCAGCCTTGCAGCTCCCAAGAACCCGATGTTTGCCTGGGGACACTGCTATCCTCCAAGGCCAACGCAAGCCATTCGAGGAGTTGACATGCGTGCCCTGCTTAAAGCCTTCATGGTGTCGTTGCTGGCTTTATCAATGCTGTCCGGCTGCACGCGCATGGACCTGGCGTACCGCAATCTGGACCTGATCATTCCCTGGTCGCTCAATGACTATCTGGGCCTCAACTCAGCGCAAAAAGACTGGCTCAACACCCGCCTCAAACAGCATCTGAGCTGGCATTGCAGCACCCAGTTGCCGGGCTACCTCGGTTGGCTGGATCGCCTGCAGCAGATGGTCGAAACCCGTCAGGTCACCCAGGCCGAGCTGCAGTTGCGCACCAACGAAGCCAAGGACGCCATCAGCCAGATTTCCCGGCAGATCACCCCCTCCGCCGTAGAGCTGCTGGCACAACTGGATGACAAACAGGTGCAGGAGATGCAGGAAGCCTTCGCCAAGGACATGCGCAAGCATCAGAAGGAATTCCTCGAGGAACCCCTGACCACCCAGATCGACGAACGCGCCGAACGCATGGAAAAACGTATTACGCCGTGGGTCGGCAAGCTCAGCCCGGTGCAACTGGCCCGGGTGAAGAGTTGGTCGCAGTCACTGGGCGAGCAGAACCGTGACTGGCTGGATAACCGCGCGCACTGGCAGGCGTTATTCGTCAAGACCGTACAGGAACGTCACTCGCCCGACTTCGCCGAGCGCATCGGCAAGCTGCTGCAAGACCGCCACACCTTCTGGACCCCGCAATACCGCGTCGCCTATGAACGCACCGAGCAGGCAACCATCGCCCTGCTGGTGGACGTCGTCGCGACCAATACACCGGAACAGCAGCAACGTCTGCTGAAGAAGATCGCCGATATGCGCGAAGACTTCACCAACCTGCATTGCCTGAAAACCGCGCTGGGCGGCAGTTGAACTTTTGTCGGCGCCCATGGCTCCACTTTCATATCCTCTATGAAAGTGAGGTCATTATGAAAACGCTACTCGGGCTGACCGCAGCTCTGACCCTGTTCTGCACGCTACCGGCCTGGGCAGAATGCAGCGCCGAAGATGCCGTGCACAAACGCGGCGAACTGGCTCAGGAGGTGAAAAAGGACACGCAACAGGACCCGGCCAAAGCCAAAGAGATCAACAAGGAGATGAAAGGCATGGACCTGAAGACCGACACCAAGGAGACGGCGACCGATCCTTGTGAGCGCGTTGATCAGCGGATCAAGGAAGTGGATAAGGCCACTCAGAAAACACAATAATGACTCGAGTCTGATGCTGAGTCGTGGTCTTTGTGGGAGCGAATTCATTCGCGAAAGCGTTAATACAGACGATACGATCGTGTCGAATGTACTGGCCTATTCGCGAATGAATTCGCTCCCACTGAATTCGCTCCTGCAACTCAAGCATCAAAGCTAAAGATTACTCAGCCGCCGGCGCCGGGGTCTTGCGCTTCTTCAGCGGTGCCAGACCATCCTGGCTGACCAGAGCGTCAGGCTTGGGGCGGTTGGCGCTCTTGCGGCGGGTCGGGGCCTTGGCGACGGCTTTTTTCTTGTCGCCCTTGGCATCGGTTTTCTTTTTCTTCACGCCCACGGCCTTGCCGGAGGCCTTGACCTTCTTCGGTCCGCCGTAAGTGCCTTTGACTTCCTTGATCACCCGGCGCTCGAACTTCTGCTTGAGATAGCGCTCGATGCTCGACATCAGGTTCCAGTCGCCATGGCAGATCAGGGAGATCGCCAGACCTTCGGCACCGGCACGACCGGTACGGCCGACACGGTGCACATAGTCGTCGCCACTGCGCGGCATATCGAAGTTGATGACCATGTCCAGGCCATCGACGTCCAGGCCGCGAGCGGCTACGTCAGTGGCCACGAGAATCTTCACGCCGCCCTGCTTCAGACGGTCGATGGCGGCCTTGCGGTCCTTCTGGTCCTTGTCGCCGTGGAGGACGAACGCCTTGTACTCCTGCGCGACCAGACGGCCATAGAGACGGTCGGCCATGGCCTTGGTATTGGTGAAGATAATGGCTTTCTGATAGGTCTCGTTGGCCAGCAGCCAGTTGAGGACCTGTTCCTTGTGCACGTTGTGGTCGGCAGTGATGATCTGCTGACGCGTGCCCGAGGCCAGTTCGCTGACGCTGTTGAGTTGCAGGTGCTGCGGGTCCTTGAGCACCTTGGCGATCATGTCGCGCAGGCCCGCGCCGCCGGTGGTGGCGGAGAACAGCATGGTCTGCTCACGGTTCGGGCATTCACCGACCAGACGCTCGACATCCTCGGAGAACCCCATGTCGAGCATGCGGTCGGCTTCGTCCAATACCAGCACTTCGACCTTTTTCAGATCCAGATTGCCCGCATTGAGCTGTTCCAGCAGGCGGCCCGGCGTGCCGATCAGCACATCCGGTACCTTGCGCAGCATGGCGGCCTGGACCTTGAAATCCTCGCCGCCGGTGATCAGGCCGGACTTGATGAAGGTGAACTGCGAGAACCGTTCGAATTCCTTGAGGGTCTGCTGCGCCAGCTCACGGGTCGGCAGCAGGATCACCGCACGGATATCGACCCGTACCTGTGCCGGGCCCATCAGGCGGTTGAGGATCGGCAGGACGAACGCAGCGGTCTTGCCGCTACCGGTTTGTGCCGTTACCCGCAGGTCACGCCCTTGCAAGGCCAATGGAATGGCCGCCGCCTGCACAGGAGTCGGCTCGACAAATTTAAGCTCGGCCACAGCTTTAAGCAGGCGTTCATGCAGGGCGAATTGGGAAAACACGGGTGCTACCTCGATGAAATACAAAAATACAGTCGCATAGCGTAACGGTTTCCGACGCCGGGGCCGAATTTCTTTACGTCAACGGGCGAATTTTGCGCAAGAAAAAGCCCGATGACCGCCCATGTGGGGGTCTATCGGGCTGTGCACCCAGGAGCAGGAAGGTGCCAAGGGAAGAGCAAAAATGCTGGGGCAAAGAGGGTCAGGCCACCGCGGCCAGCTTGGCGATCGCCTGGTTGATGCCTTTTTCCACGAAATCGCCGCCCATGTTCAGGCCTTCGGCGTGGATAAAGCTGACATCGTGAATCCCGATAAAGCCCAGTACCTGGCGCAGGTAGGGCTCCTGATGATCCAGGCTGCTACCCGCATAGATACCGCCACGGGCGGTCAGGACAAAGGCGCGCTTGCCGACCAACAGGCCCTGGGGACCGGTTTCGCCGTACTTGAACGTCACCCCGGCCCGCAGCACATGGTCGAACCAGGCCTTGAGGGTGCTGGGGATGGCGAAGTTGTACATCGGTGCAGCCAGGACCACGACGTCCGCGGCGACCAGTTCCTCGGTGAGGACATTGGAGCGTTCGAGGGCAGCCTGTTCGGCCGGGGTGCGTTGCTCGTCGGGCTTCATCCAGCCGCCGAGCAGGGTCGAGTCCAGATGAGGCACCGGCTCGCTGGCCAGGTCTCGCACAGTAATCTGATCGGCCGGATGCGCCGCTTGCCATTGGCTGATGAACTGGCGGGTCAGTTGGCGGGAAACCGAATCTTGCTGACGGGCGCTGCTTTCAATGATCAGTACGCGGGACATGGATATTGCCTCCATCGAAGGGTGTCTTGAGTCGATGGAGTGAAGCTTAAACAGGGATATATCGATTAAAAAGCTGAAAAATTTGCTTCTATCAATCGAATAATTTGTTTTATCAAAGTAAGCGCACTAATCTTCAACAACAAATTCGAATTGGAATGATTCTGTAGGAGCTGCCGAAGGCTGCGAACAGGATTTGACTGATACACCGCCTTCGCAGCCTTCGGCAGCTCCTGCAAAAATATGCGCGCCAGCAGCTATTTCGGCTCGCAACTCACATCAATGCGCAGCTTGATGATGCTGCGATTGAACTTGGCCGAAACGTCGGTGCTGCTTTTGGCGGCGACGGTGACATGACGATTGCGCGGAGATTCCGGGCCGTTGCGGAACACCAGGCTGCATTGCGCGTCGACGCTGCCGTAGTTGTTCAGGGTAATAGAGCCGGTGTCGTAGAAAGTGTCATGGCTGGTGTAGTCGACCTCGACGCCCTTGACCTGTTTCGTCACATCGATGGGATAGGCCCAGGCCCCCAGGGGCAGCAGCGCCAGCAGCACACAAAAGATTCTTTTCATTGGGCAGTCTCTTTGTTTTTTTAAGACTGCCAGAGTAGTTCAAACAGCCACTATGGAGCCATAGATGAAAGCCCCCCGCGTGACCCTCGATCAGTGGCGCACCCTGCAGGCGGTGGTCGACCATGGCGGTTTCGCCCAGGCCGCCGAAATCCTCCACCGTTCGCAGTCTTCGGTGAGCTACACCGTGGCGCGCATGCAGGATCAGCTTGGCGTGCCCTTGCTGCGTATCGACGGGCGTAAAGCCGTGCTGACCGAAGCCGGTGAAGTGCTGCTGCGCCGCTCGCGACAACTGGTCAAGTCGGCCAGTCAACTGGAAGACCTGGCCCATCATATGGAGCAGGGCTGGGAAGCCGAGGTGCGCCTGGTGGTGGACGCCGCCTATCCCAACGCCCGCCTGGTCCGGGCCCTGACCGCCTTCATGCCGCAAAGCCGCGGCTGCCGGGTACGTCTGCGTGAAGAGGTCTTGTCCGGCGTTGAAGAAGTACTGCTCGAAGGCGTGGCCGACCTGGCCATCAGCGGTTTCAGCATTCCCGGCTATCTGGGCACGGAGATGAGTTCGGTGGAGTTCGTCGCCGTCGCTCACCCGGAACACCCGCTGCATCAGTTGCACCGCGAACTGAATTTCCAGGATCTGGAAAGCCAGCTGCAAGTGGTGATCCGCGACTCCGGCCGCCAGCAGCCTCGGGACGTCGGCTGGCTCGGCGCTGAACAACGCTGGACCGTCGGCAGCCTGGCCACCGCCGCGACCTTTATCAGCAGCGGCCTGGGTTTTGGCTGGTTGCCGCGACATATGATCGAGCGGGAAATCTGCGAAGGCGTGCTCAAGCCCCTGCCTATGGACAAGGGCGGCAGCCGTAATCCGCAGTTCTATCTGTATTCGAGCAAGGACAAACCCCTGGGCCCGGCGACGCAGATTCTGATCGAGCTGATCCGTAATTTCGATACGGCGCCCTTGAGTGCGCCGTTTGCCGCACCGCAACAGGCCTGAGCACCGCACTTGCCGGTCCCACAGGGATTAACCCCAATAAGTCAGACAAGGACGCTGCCATGGCTTTTTTCGAACATGAAGACTGTTCACTGCACTACGAGGAATATGGTCAAGGCGAGCCGCTGCTGCTGGTTCATGGCCTGGGTTCCAGCAGCCGTGACTGGGAGCACCAGATCCCGGTGTTTGCCGCCCGCTATCGGGTGATCGTGGTCGATGTGCGTGGCCATGGCCGTTCCGACAAGCCTCGCGAGCGCTACAGCATCGCCGGATTCAGCCGTGATATCGAAGCGCTCATCGAGCACCTGGACCTGGGGCCGGTGCATCTGTTGGGCCTGTCCATGGGCGGCATGATCGGCTTCCAGCTGGCGGTGGATCAGCCCCGGCTCTTGCGCAGCCTGTGCATCGTCAACAGCGCCCCCGAGGTCAAGGTACGCTCGCGCAATGATGTCTGGCAGTACGGCAAGCGCTGGGTTCTGTCCAGAGTGCTGAGCATGGGCACCCTGGGCAAGGCCATTGGCCAGAACCTCTTCCCCCGCCCTGAACAGGGCGAGCTGCGACGCAAGGCCGCCGAACGCTGGGCACAGAACGACAAGCGCGCCTACCTGGCCAGCTTCGACGCCATTATCGGCTGGGGCGTGCAGGAGCGCCTGGGACGCATCAGTTGCCCGACCCTGATCATCAGCGCTGATCGTGACTACACCCCGGTGGCGTTAAAGCAGGCCTACGTCAAACTGATCCCCGATGCGCGCCTGGTGGTGATCGAACACTCCCGCCATGCCACGCCGCTGGATCAGCCGGAGGTGTTCAATCGCACGGTGTTGGAGTTTCTCTCACAGCACAATAATTAGAAATGAGGCCGCTCAGACTCAGGCTCACAGATACCCGTTGGAGCCGGGCTTGCCCGCGAAAAGGTTAGCGAGGTCCAACAGACAGTCCGCGTCGCGGCCTTCGCGGGCAAGCCCGGCTCCAACGAGACAAATCGAGTCAGCCTGAAGATTGCTTCACAGGCCAGGCATCGCCGCTCGAACAGTGGGCAAAAAATGCCAAACGTGGTTACCTTGCCCGCGCAAGCGCAACCCCCGCTCCGTGAATGGGTTGCAGTCGAATACATCACTCAGGATCAACCGAACATGTTGAAGAAAATCGCCCTTGCCGCCTGCTCCATGCTGTTCGCTGCCCAGCTGTTGGCGGCTGATGTCAAGCCGACCCACGTGGTGCTGAGCACCAGTTTCGGCGAAGTCGAACTGGAACTGGCCGATGCCAAGGCACCGATCAGCACCAAAAACTTCCTCGGCTACGTCGACAGCGGCTTCTACAACAACACCATCTTCCACCGCGTCATTCCCGGCTTCATGGCCCAGGGCGGCGGTTTCACCGCGCAGATGATGCAAAAGCAGACCAAGGACCCGATCAAGAACGAAGCCGACAACGGCCTGCATAACGTGCGTGGCACCATTGCCATGGCTCGTACTTCCGACGTGAATTCGGCCACCAGCCAGTTCTTCATCAACGTCGCCGACAACGCCATGCTCGACCACGGCAACCGCGATTTCGGCTACGCCGTGTTCGGTAAAGTGGTGCGCGGCATGGATGTGGTCGACCAGATTGTCAATGTCCAGGCCGGCAACAAAGGCGGTATGCAGAACGTACCGCTGGACCCTATTCTGATCAAATCGGCCAAGCGCCTGCCTTAACCGGCCAGGGTCCCCATGAAACATGGCTTGAACACTAGCGGGTTTCATGGGGTCTGACCCGGTGAGTTTTAATCGTCAGGAGAGCCCTCTAGTCGTGGGCGTCATAACCAATGTTCTATCGCCGTTTTGAAAAGCTGATCGACATCTTCCGTGACGCGCCCACCGCCGCGCCCCCCAAGCAAGTCCTGTCCTTCTACATTTACTATCTGCGCCAGGTCTGGCCCAGTTTCGTCGCACTGCTGATCGTCGGCCTGATCGGCGCGCTGATCGAAGTGGCGTTGTTCAGCTACCTGAGCCGCATCATCGACCTGACCCAGGCCACCCCGGCCAAGGATTTTTTCAGCCTGCACGGCAGCGAGCTGATCTGGATGACCGTGGTCGCCCTGCTGCTGCGCCCGATCTTCGTTGGCCTTCATGACCTGCTGGTGCACCAGACCATCAGCCCCGGCATGACCAGCATGATTCGCTGGCAGAACCATAACTACGTGCTCAAGCAGAGCCTGAATTTCTTCCAGAACGACTTCGCCGGGCGCATCGCCCAGCGCATCATGCAGACCGGCAACTCCCTGCGCGACTCCGCTGTGCAGGCGGTGGACGCCCTCTGGCATGTGCTGATCTATGCCATCAGCTCCCTGGTGCTGTTCGCCGAAGCGGACTGGCGCCTGATGATCCCGCTGCTGTGCTGGATCGCCGCCTACATTCTGTCGCTGTGCTACTTCGTGCCACGGGTCAAGGAGCGTTCGGTGGTGTCATCGGATGCCCGCTCCAAGCTCATGGGCCGCATCGTCGACGGCTACACCAATATCACCACGCTCAAGCTGTTTGCCCATACCAACTACGAACAGCAGTACGCCCGTGAAGCCATCAGTGAATCGAACGAAAAGACCCAACTGGCCGGGCGCGTGGTCACGGCCATGGACACCGTGATCACCAGCATGAACGGCCTGCTGATCGTCAGCAGCACGGGCCTGGCCCTGTGGCTGTGGTCGCAGTCGCTGATTTCCGTGGGGGCCATTGCTCTGGCGACGGGCCTGGCGATTCGTATCGTCAACATGTCCGGCTGGATCATGTGGGTGGTCAACGGCATTTTCGAAAATATCGGCATGGTCCAGGACGGCCTGGAGACCATCTCCCAGCCGGTCAGCGTCACCGACCGCCAGACCGCGCCGCGCCTGCTGGTGGACAAGGGCGGGGTGAAATTCGACAACGTCGAATTCCATTATCCGAACAAGTCCGGCAAGGGCGCCAGCGTGATCCAGAAGCTCAATCTGGATATCAAACCGGGTGAGAAGATCGGCCTGATCGGGCCTTCCGGTGCGGGCAAATCCACCTTGGTCAATCTGCTCCTGCGCATGTATGACGTGCAGGGCGGCAGCATCCTGATCGACAACCAGGACATTTCCCACGTCACTCAGGAAAGCCTGCGCGAGCGCATCGGCATGATCACCCAGGACACCTCGCTGCTGCACCGTTCGATCCGCGACAACCTGCTGTATGGCCGCCCCGACGCCAGCGACGCCCAGCTCTGGGATGCCGTGCGCAAGGCCCGGGCCGACGAGTTCATCCCGCTGCTGTCCGACGCCGAAGGCCGTACCGGCTTCGAAGCCCAGGTCGGTGAGCGCGGTGTGAAACTGTCCGGCGGCCAGCGCCAGCGCATCGCCATTGCCCGGGTACTGCTCAAGGACGCGCCGATCCTGATCATGGACGAGGCCACCTCCGCCCTGGATTCGGAAGTGGAAGCGGCGATTCAGGAAAGTCTGGAAACCCTGATGCGAGGCAAGACCGTGATCGCCATCGCCCACCGCCTGTCGACCATCGCCCGCATGGACCGCCTCGTGGTGCTGGAGAACGGCCAGATCGCCGAGATGGGTACCCATGCCGAACTGCTGGCCCATGGCGGGCTCTATGCGCGCTTGTGGCAGCACCAGACGGGTGGGTTTGTCGGGATCGACTGAGCCGTCAAAGCTATTACCCAAATACCGTGAGAGTGAGTTGTAGGGACGAACGTTGTGGGAGCGAATTCATTCGCGAAAGCATTATCTGCGACGATGGATATAGGGCGCGTGTACCGGCCTCTTCGCGAATGAATTCGCTCCCACAGAATCGCTCACACCGTGTTTGGGGTCCCATTGAATCAATGGCTGGGGTCTGCATCACTCTTGCCGATACGGCAACGCCGTCCGTGCATCCTCGGCATACGCCAGCACCCCGACCCGCTCCTGTTCAAGAAACTCGCTGACGGCATTCTTCAGCCCCGGATGGGACAGGTAATGCCACGAGCGGGTAATCACCGGTTCGAAGCCGCGAACCAGCTTGTGCTCGCCCTGGGCGCCAGCGTCGAAGCGCTTGAGGCCCCGGGCGATGGCGAAGTCCATGCCCTGATAAAAACAGGTCTCGAAGTGCAAGCGGTCAAACTCCGCCAGACAGCCCCAGTAGCGTCCGTAGAAACTGTCGCCGCCAATCAGGCTGAAGGCCATGGCCACTGGCCGTGAACCCTGGCGGGCCAGGACCACGCGAATGGCTTCAGGCATACGTTCGGCTATGAGACTGAAGAACTCCCGCGTCAGGTAAGGCGATTGCCCACGGACCTCATAGGTATTTGAATAGCAGGCGTAGACGAAATCCCACAACACCTCGCTGAGCTGATGACCCTCCAACCATTCGAACTCGATTCCCTGCCCCGCCACCTGCTCACGTTCCTTGCGCATCTGCTTGCGCTTGCGCGAGCTGAGCGCATCGAGGAAATCCTGGAAATCCCTATAGTCGCGGTTGCGCCAATGAAACTGGCAGCCATAGCGCTGCATCCAGGCAGGTTCTTCGGCGAGCAGGCTGTCGGCGAAGGCATCGGTGAAATTGACGTGCACACTCGACAGCTGCTCGCGCTCGGCATACTCCGGCAGAACGCTCAGCAGCTCCCGCCCGACCTGTGGCGTCGCCGCGAGAATCCGCGCACCGCCTACCGGGCTGAACGGTACGGCCGCCAGCAGTTTCGGGTAATAAGCGATGCCGGCACGGCGGCAGGCATCGGCCCAGGCATGATCGAACACGTATTCGCCGTATGAATGCCACTTGCGATAGGCCGGCATGGCCGCGATCAAGCGCTCGTCTTCCACCAGCAGCAGATGTTCAGGCCGCCAGCCGGAGCGCGGGCCGAGGCTGCCGCTGTCTTCCAGGGCACTGAGGAAGGCGTGACGCAGGAACGGCTGGTCATCCGGCAGGAGGGCATCCCATTGCGAAGGCGCAATCCTGCTCAGGCTGTCGGTGGTCTGTACGGGCATGCGGGGCTCCCCAGAAGCTGCGGACGTGCCCGCGAGTATCCCTTATTGCCGGTGATTGTTCACGGTCGCCCGGCGCATCTTCATGGAGTTTGTGTCGGCGATGCTCATATAGCCCCTCGAACGGCGGCGTGGAGGTGGCATGTACCTGAATCAGCGACTCGACATCGGACGAGCCCGCACCAGAGAGGCGTTCGTTGAGCCGGACGAAAAACTCCGGGCTTTGGTCATCCCGGATAAACCGCTGGAAATAGACCTGATAGCGCCGGTCCAGCAGCTTGGCCGCGAGCCGTTCGACAAACCGGCCAAGGCAGGGATATTCCCTCAGGGGATGCTCGGGCTCGCCAGGCATATAGACCAGACACGCCTGATTATCGGCATCGACGCGGTCCTGCTGCACCAACAGGACGCCGTGCAACAGGCTGCCGGAAAAGGCATAAGTGTCGAGCATACGCAGTTGCCGATAGCGCACGCCGTGTTCGTCCCAGCGTGGCGTACGCTCGGGCTTGAGCATATCCATCAGCATGGCATGGGCCGCTTCGCCGATATGGGCTTTCATCAGCGCAATATGCGCCAGGGTATCGACTATATCGCGCTCGTAGTTCATGCACGCCCTGGCGATGGGTTGCCCCGGCGCGGTGGATATCGACGGGTTGAAGGCCTGCGACGCCAGCATGCGCAGGGAAAACAGGCTGCATCTATGACTGTCACGCAGGCGTTTACGCAACGGCTCGGGAGCGGCCAGGTACCATTCAGGCAGCGGTTGCTCCAGCCATTGCGCATCGGGCCCGGCCATGCCGAAGAATCTGGCAGCGGGATGGGCTGACGTGCAAAGGGACGGCAGGGACGCGACGACCATCTGCGTGGATGTCTCTGACATAAGGGACCTCGAATACTGGATGAGAAGCATTCAAGGTACTGCCCGGACAGCCCGCAGATGATATAGCCGGTTATCGCCCTATGAGGATTGGATCCATTTATTTCGTAGGAAGCGCCTTCACTCAGCGCTTGCGCAGGATCACGCTACCAATGGAATAACCGGCACCGAACGAGCTGAGCACACCCAACGAGCCTTTTGGCAAGTCATCCTGATAGGTATGGAAGGCAATGACCGAACCGGCTGAACTGGTGTTGGCATAGGTGTCGAGAATCACCGGCGCCTCTTCGACGCTGGCTTCGCGGCCCAGCAGTTTCTTGACGATCAGGTGGTTCATGCTCAGGTTGGCCTGGTGCAGCCAGAAGCGCTGTACGTCGCTGACGTTAAGGCCGGTTTCCTCGATGTGCTTGCCCACCAGCTCCGCGACCATCGGGCAGACTTCGCGGAACACTTTGCGGCCTTCCTGGACAAAGAGCTTGTCCGGCGCGCCGATGCCCTCTTCCGCCGCGCGATTGAGGAAGCCGAAATTATTGCGAATGCTGTTGGAGAAATGAGTCAGCAGCTTGGTGCCAAGGATGTCGAACTGGTAAGGCGAAGTGGCCAGATCGGCACGCTCCACGACAACGGCGGTGGCAGCGTCGCCGAAGATAAAGTGGCTGTCGCGGTCGCGGAAATTCAGGTGGCCGGTGCAGATTTCCGGGCTGATCACCAGTACCGCACGGGCCTGGCCCAGCTGCACGCTGTTGCTGGCGGCCTGAATGCCGAAGGTCGCCGAGGAGCACGCGACGTTCATGTCGAAACCGAAACCCTGAACGCCCAGAGCGGCCTGGATCTCGATGGAAATGGCCGGGTAAGCCCGTTGCAGGTTGGAGCAGGCGACGATCACGCCGTCGATATCGGCGGCGGTCTTGCCCGCGCGTTGCAGCGCTTGTTCGGCAGCGGCGGCGCCCATCTGGCAGAGGATCGACCATTCGTCGTTGGAGCGCTCCGGCAGACGCGGCTTCATGCGCTGTGGATCGAGAATGCCGTCCTTGTCCATGACGAAACGGCTCTTGATACCCGAAGCCTTTTCGATGAACGCAGCGCTGGACTCAGTCAGCGCCTGGACTTCGCCGCTCTCAATGGCGGCGGCGTTTTCGCTGTTGAACTGGGCAACGTAAGTGTTGAAAGACTGCACCAGCTCTTCGTTGGAAATGCTGTTGGCCGGGGTATACAGCCCGGTGCCGCTGATGACGACGTTGTGCACGGTCGTTCCTCTCTTGTTTGATCAATGCAGGTAACGACCTGCCCAGGTACGGCACGTAAAATGGAACATACGTGCCAACACAAAATTCAAGAACCGCGAATGCGCGGTATTTAAGCGGCGAAGTGTGCCATAACGGCGGGGGTTTGGCGCTATCCGGGCGGCTGGAAATCACAGGATCAAGCAGGAAACACAGGGCTGTGTGGGACCGGCTTCAGCCGGGAAGACGATGGAACAAGCGCAGTAGATGCATCGGCAGTGCCAGCCCCTTCCCGGCTAAAGCCGGTCCCACAGCTGTCCTCAGCCCTCGACGACGCTCCACTGCTTGCTCAAGCGCTTGTCGGACACCGGCATTTTCGTCCCCAACTGCTGGGCGAACAGCGACACGCGGTATTCCTCCAGCCACCAGCGATAGGTGGTCAGTTCCGGGTCACGCTTGCCTTCCTGGGCATGTTTACTGGCGCGGGCCTGGTATTGCGCCCACAGGCCGCTCAGTTCGATGCTCCAGACCCGATCCTTCTGCACCTGGCCCGGCAGTTTTTCCAGGCGCAGTTCAACGGCTTTGAGATATCGGGGCAGCTCCTTGAACCACTGCGCCGGGGTCTCACGCACGAAGCCCGGGTAGACCAGATTGCCCAGTTGCGCCTTGATATCGTTGAGGGCCACGGCCTGTTGCAGGTCGATCTTGCCCTTGAAGCGCTTCTGCAGGCCGTGCCAGAGCTTGAGGGTTTCCAGGGTCAGGCGTGCCAGACGCTCGGCGTGCTCGGTCCAGTTGCCACGCTTGCGCTCGGCCAGGGACAGCAGCCCGGCGCCGTCGCGCGGCAGGTTGTCTTCGCCTTCGAGAATGCAGCTGTCGAGGCTGGCCAGGAGAATATCCTCTATCAGCGCATCGACCCGGCCCAGCTCGCGATGGAGCAAGGCCAGCTCGGTCTGGCCGGGCAATTTGCCACGCAGGAACTTGGCCGGCTCGGCAAGCTGTTGCAGCAACAGGCGCTGCAAGGCACGACGATGCTGGTATTCGGCCTCGGCCTGGGTCGAGAAGCGGCCTTCCTTGACCGCGCCGCCCTCTTCCACCAATGCCGGGTACACCGTCATCGACAGCCCGGCAATGTTCTGCTGGGTTTTCTCGGCCACGGCGGCGAAGACCTTGGCTTCCACCGGCTGCTGGCTTTTCGCAGTCTGCGGTACGGCAAGGGCAGCCTGACTCGCTTCAGCGAAGCGCGCGGTCAACTCGTCCAGATCACGCCCTTCGCCGAGGAACTTGCCCTCGCCGTCGACAATTTCCAGATTCATCTTCAGGTGGCTTTCCACCTGCTGCGCCGCCTCGGCCCAGGCTTCGTCGCTGACCCGCGCACCGGTCATGCGCAGCAGTTCCCGGCCCAGGGCCTGGGGCAGCGAGCCTTCGCCGAAGGTGATGCGTTGCAGGGCCGCCTTGATGAAGTCCGGCACCGGCACGAAGTTCTTGCGGATCGCCTTGGGCAGGTTGCGCACCAGGGCAATGCATTTGGTTTCCAGCAGACCCGGCACCAGCCACTCCAGACGCTCGGCGGGCAACGACAAGAGCAACGGCGCCGGCACCCGCAGGGTCACGCCATCGCGGGGATGGTTCGGCTCGAAATGGTAGGTCAGGGCCAGGGACAGCTCACCCAGGCGCAGAGTGTCCGGGTAATGGGCGGCGGTGACTTCGTTGGCCTCACGGGCCAGCACATCTTCCTCGCGCATGATCAGCAGCTGCGGGTCTTTCTGGCTGCCCATCTTGTACCAGCTGTCGAAGGTCGCGGTCTGATGGATCTCGGCAGGGATTCGCGCCTCGTAGAAGGCGTACAGCGTGTCTTCGTCGGCCAGGATGTCGCGACGACGGGCCTTGGCTTCCAGCTCGTCGAGTTGTTCAAGCAGACGGGTATTGGCCGTCAGGCACTTGGCCCGGGACTGGATCTCGCCGCGCACCAAAGCTTCGCGGATAAACAATTCGCGGGACACCACCGGATCGATCGGACCGAAGTGCACCGGACGACGACCTACCACGATCAGGCCGAACAGCGTGATCTGCTCGTAGGCCACGACCTGCCCGCGCTTCTTCTCCCAGTGCGGCTCAAAGTGGTTCTTCTTGATCAGGTGCCCGGCCAGCGGCTCGATCCAGTCGGAATCGATCTTGGCCACCATGCGCGCATAGAGCTTGGTGGTCTCCACCAGTTCAGCCGCCATCAGCCATTGCGGACGCTTCTTGCCCAGGCCCGACGACGGGTGGATCCAGAAGCGCCGTTGACGGGCACCAAGGTAGTCGCCGTCTTCGGTTTTCTGACCGATCTGGCTGAGCAGCCCGGACAACACGGCCTTGTGGAACTTGCCGTAGTCGGCCGGTTCCTTGTTGAGGGTCAGTTGCAGGTCGCGGCAGATGAGGCTCAACTGGCGATGGGAGTCGCGCCATTCACGCAGACGCAAATAGTTGAGGAAGTTCTTGCGACACCAGTTGCGCAGCGGACTGGCGGTGAGGTTCTGCCGCTGTTCTTCAAAACCACGCCATAGATTGACCAGGCCGGCGAAGTCGGAATCGGCGTCCTTCCACTGCGCATGAGCCTGATCGGCGGCCTGCTGGCGCTCCGGCGGGCGCTCGCGCACGTCCTGCACGGACATGGCACTGGCGACGATCAGCACTTCCTGCAGGCTGCCCTGTTTGGCCGCTTCCAGCAGCATGCGACCCATGCGCGGGTCCACCGGCAGGCGCGCCAACTGTCGGCCCAGAGGCGTCAGCTGATTCTCGCGGTTGACCGCCGAGAGCTCCTGCAACAGGTTGAAACCGTCACTGATGGCCTTGCCATCCGGCGGCTCGATAAACGGGAATGCGGTGATCTCCCCCAGGCGCAGGTGCAGCATCTGCAGGATCACCGCTGCCAGGTTGGTACGCAGGATTTCCGGATCGGTAAAGGCCGGGCGACTGTTGAAGTCTTCCTCGCTGTACAGACGCACGCACAGACCCGGCTCGACCCGACCGCAACGGCCCTTGCGCTGGTTGGCGCTGGCCTGGGAAATCGCCTCGATGGGCAGGCGCTGGACCTTGGCCCGGTAGCTGTAGCGACTGATCCGCGCAGTACCGGTGTCGATCACATAACGAATGCCCGGCACCGTCAGGGAGGTTTCCGCGACGTTGGTTGCGAGAACGACTCGACGCCCCGGATGGGACTGGAAAATCCGCTGCTGCTCGGCCGGCGACAGGCGCGCGTACAGCGGCAGGATCTCGGTGTGCTTGAGCTGAGCCTTGCGCAGCAGCTCTGCCGCGTCACGGATTTCCCGCTCGCCGGGGAGGAACACCAGCACATCGCCGGGGCTCTTGCGTTCGCTGCGTTCGAAGGCGGCCAGTTCGTCGAGGGTGGCGAGAATCGCCTGATCCACGGTCAGATCGTCCTCGACACTGTTGCCCTCCTCGTCCTGCTCACTGGTCAGGGGCCGGTACCAGGTATCCACCGGGAAGGTACGCCCGGACACTTCGATGATCGGTGCCTTGTCAAAGTGCTCGGAGAAGCGCTCCAGGTCGATGGTCGCCGAGGTGATGATCACCTTCAGGTCCGGGCGCCGCGGCAGCAGGGTCTTCAGATAGCCAAGCAGGAAGTCGATGTTCAGGCTGCGTTCGTGGGCTTCGTCGACAATGATGGTGTCGTAGCGCTCGAGAAAACGGTCGTGCTGGGTTTCCGCCAGCAGGATGCCGTCGGTCATCAGCTTGATCAGGGTATTGCTGTCGCTCTGATCCTCAAAGCGCACCTGATAGCCGACCAGCGCGCCCAACGGCGTGCCCAGTTCCTCGGCAACCCGGCTGGCAACGCTGCGCGCGGCAATCCGCCGGGGCTGGGTATGGCCGATAAGACCATGCTGGCCGCGACCGATTTCCAGGCAGATCTTCGGCAACTGGGTGGTCTTGCCCGAGCCCGTCTCGCCGGCAATGATCAACACCTGATGCTTGAGCAGCGCCGCCTTGATCTCATCGCGCTTGGCGGCGATGGGCAGGTTGTCGTCATAGCGAATCACCGGCAGGCTGGCCCGCCGCGCCGTGACCTGGGCGCACGAAGCCTGCACCCGCTCCACCCACTGAGCCAGACGAACTTCGTCGGGCTTCTTGCGCAGATCGTGCAACTGGCGACGCAGACGATGCCGCTCGCTGATCATCGCGTGGTCGAGGTTTTTCAGGAGTTGGTCGATAGAGGGCGATTCGTCGGTCATCTGGCGCGCAGGGTCTTCTTGGAATGCAAAGGCGGGGATTGTCGCAGATTGGGGCGGGTCGTGACGACTGTGTATCAACAGAGCCAAGAGGGAGCCCAAACCAATGTGGGAGCGAATTCATTCGCGAAGACAGCGTTACAGACGATGAAGATATATCGAATGTACCACCGCCTTCGCGAATGACTTCGCTCCCACAGTTCGATCTCACAGAATTCATGCTCAGCAACCCGGCCCAATATAAATGGCTGGGAGCCAGCAGGCGTTACTTCTTCAAACCCAGCTTCTTCAACTCTTCATCGCGCAACTCGCGGCGCAGGATCTTGCCGACGTTGGTGGTCGGCAGGGAGTCGCGGAACTCGATGCTGCGCGGCACTTTGTAAGCGGTGAGGTTGGCGCGCATGTGGTCCTTGACCTGGTCCTTGGTCAGGGTCAGGCCCGGCTTGACCACCACGAACACCTTGATCGCTTCACCCGACTTCTCGTCCGGCACGCCGATGGCCGCGCATTGCAGCACGCCCGGCAAGGTGGCGAGAACGTCTTCCAGTTCGTTGGGGTACACGTTGAAGCCGGAGATCAGAATCATGTCTTTCTTGCGATCGACAATGCGCATGAAGCCATCGGGCTGGATCAGCGCGATATCACCGGTCTTGAGCCAGCCATCGGCATCGAGGATCTCGGCAGTGGCGTCCGGACGCTGCCAGTAGCCTTTCATCACTTGCGGGCCCTTGATGCACAACTCGCCGATTTCTCCCAGGGCCAGTTCATTGCCAGCGTCATCGATCACCTTGCACAGGGTCGACGGCACCGGAATGCCGATGGTACCCATCTGGTTGGTTTCCATCGGGTTGACCGTGGCTACCGGGCTGGTTTCGGTCATGCCGTAGCCTTCGCAGATGCCGCAGCCGGTGACCTGCTTCCAGCGCTCGGCCGCCGCCTGCTGCAGGGCCATACCGCCCGACAGGGTGACTTTCAGGGCCGAGAAATCGAGGTTGCGGAAGTTGGCGTCATTGCACAGGGCAACGAACAGGGTGTTGAGGCCGACGAAGCCGCTGAACTTCCACTTTGACAACTCCTTGACCATGGAAGGCAGGTCGCGGGGGTTGCTGATGAGGATGTTGTGGTTGCCCATCAGCATCATCGACATGCAGTGAAAGGTGAAGGCGTAGATGTGGTACAGCGGCAGCGGCGTGATCAGGATTTCACAACCGTCATGCAGGTTGGAGCCCATCAGCGCCTTGCTTTGCAGCATGTTGGCCAGCAGGTTGCGGTGAGTCAGCATCGCCCCTTTGGCAACGCCCGTGGTGCCGCCGGTGTATTGCAGGACAGCGACGTCGCTGCTGGCCGGATTGGCTTCCTTGACGGCCTTGCCACGGCCCTTGGCCAGTACGTCATTGAACTTGATGGCCTGAGGCAGGTGATAGGCCGGGACCATTTTCTTCACGTACTTGATGACGCTGTTGATCAGCAGGCGCTTGAGCGGCGGCAGCAGGTCGGCGACTTCAGTGACGATGACATGCTTGACCTGGGTCTTGGGCACCACCTTCTCGGCAAGATGCGCCATGTTCGCCAGACAGACCAGGGCCTTGGCCCCGGAATCGTTGAACTGGTGTTCCATTTCCCGCGCGGTGTACAGCGGGTTGGTATTGACTACAATCAGCCCGGCACGAATGGCACCGAATACCGCGACCGGATATTGCAGAACGTTGGGCAACTGCACGGCAATGCGGTCGCCGGGTTGCAGGTCGGTGTGTTGCTGCAGCCAGGCGGCGAAAGCGCCCGACAGCTCGTACATTTCACCGTAGGTGAGGGTCTTGCCGAGATTGCTGAAGGCCGGCTTGCTCGCGAAACGCTCGCAAGACAATTTCAACACCGACTGAATGTTTGGGTACTCGTCAGGGTTGATCTCGGCAGCGATACCGGACGGGTACTTGTCCTTCCAGAAATTTCCGATCATGGAAGCCGACTCCTCAGCGACAGCGAATTCTTCACACTGCTGGATGCAGTGATTTTTTTGTGTTTTTGGAATTGCTTTTTGCAGAGAGACCGGTCAAAAAGCGGGCCGAGAGTAGCAGCTTTGCCACGGGTCGCATAGAGCCAAAATCGGCCTGTATAGTTATAAAATGACTGTTAAATATTATCAGGTCACTTTTAGAGCAAAGATTCTATTTACCGATTTACAAGGCCTTATGCGAGCAAGGCTTGCCCGTGAAAACGTTGGTACATGCGACAGACCTGCTGAGGCTAAACCATTGCTTTCGCGGGCGAGCCTCGCTCCCACAGAACAAAGCGACCCTTACTATTTATGCAATATCGCGCAACTCCCGCCGCAGGATCTTGCCCACCGGCGTCATTGGCAATGACTCACGCAACACGATGTGCTTGGGCACCTTGTAGGCTGTGAAGTTGTCCTTGCAGTAGGCCTTGAGCTCATCAACGCTGACCCCCGCCGCCCGTGGCACCACGAACAGCTTCACCGCTTCCCCGGACCGCTCGTCCGGCACGCCGATGGCGGCGCAACTGGCTACGCACGGGTGAGCCATGACCACGTCCTCGATCTCGTTGGGGTAGACGTTGAAACCGGAGACGATGATCAGGTCCTTCTTGCGGTCGACGATGCGGACAAAGCCGTCGGCATCGATCACGGCGATATCGCCGGTCTTCAGCCAACCTTCGCCATCCAGGGCTTCGGCGGAAGCGTCCGGACGCTGCCAGTAGCCCAACATCACCTGCGGCCCCTTGATGCACAGCTCGCCGCGCTCGCCCAGAGGCTGCTCGATACCCTCGTCATCGACCACTTTCATCGACGTGCCCGGCACGGGCATGCCCACCGTACCCAGGCGCGCCTTGTCGCCATAGGGGTTGGTGCTGGCAACTGGCGAGGTTTCGGTCAGGCCATAACCTTCCACCACCCGGCAGCCGGTGATTTCTTCCCAGCGCTCGGCCGTGGCCTTGACCAGGGCCGTGCCGCCGGAGTTGGTCACTTTGAGGCTGGAGAAATCCAGGGTCTTGAAGTCGGGGTGATTCATCAGCGCGACGAACAGGGTGTTGAGCCCGATCATGGCCGAGAAACGCCACTTTTTCAGCTCCTTGATAAAGCCCCCGATATCTCGCGGATTGGTAATCAGGATGTTGTGATTGCCACTGACCATCATGCACATGCAGTTCGCGGTGAAGGCATAGATATGGTAGAGCGGCAGCGGCGCCACCATGATTTCCTTGCCCTCCTGGAACATCGCTGCGCCATCCGGGCCGTGTTGCAGCATGCAGGCGTAGACCTGCTGCATATTGGCTACCAGGTTGCCATGGCTGAGCATGGCGCCCTTGGCCAGGCCGGTGGTGCCGCCGGTGTATTGCAACACGGCGATGTCGCCAAGGCTGGCCGGGACCGGCTTGTGCTGCTGTTGGCTGCCCAGGTGCAGGGCGCGCTTGAAACCTATGGCCTGGGGCAGGTCATAGTCCGGCACCATCTTCTTGACCTTGTCGACCACGGTATTGATCAGCCAGCCCTTGGCGGCGGACTGCATGTCACCCATTTTAACTTCGATCAGATACTGAATCTCGGTGTCAGGCAGCACTTCCTGGACCAGCTTGCCGAACAGGTTAAGGTAGACCAGAGCGCGGGCACCGGAATCCTTGAACTGATGGCGCATTTCACGAGCGGTGTACAGCGGATTGGTGTTGACCACGATCAGCCCCGCGCGCATGGCACCGAACACGGCAATCGGGTATTGCAGCAGGTTGGGCATCTGCACGGCAATGCGATCGCCCGGCTTGAGCTCAGTGTGTTGCTGCAAATAACTGGCAAACGCAGCGGACTGACGTTCCAGTTCGGCATAGGTCAGGGTCACGCCCATATTGCTGAAGGCGGGCCGGTCAGCGAACCTCTTGCACGAACGCTCGAACACTTCGATAACGGATTTGTAAGCCTGTAGATCCAGCTCAGGGAGTACACCAGCGGGGCGTTTGTCATTCCAGAAATCAGGTTGCATTGTTTTTGTCCTCTTACCTGAGAGTATCTGGCCCGCTAAAGCGGGTCTTGCCCGACGTTAGCAGGGAACACAGGGAAGGCAAATAGCAGGCATAGTGTCATCAGCGGCGTGAATCTAGAGCCTGTGGGGAAAGTCGGCGAGCGAAGTTCAGGCAAGGCAAAAACAGACAAGCAAGCGGAATTTGTCCACAAAGAGTGGCGGCTGTTGGAGCGGGGCTCGCCCGTGAAATGGTCGTGATAGCTGAAACATTTTGCGGCTAAAAACTGCTTTCGCGGGTCAGCCTCGCTCCAACGCAGGGAATCTGACTCGGTTGCAGCTGCCCACCCGCTCTACACTTGTCATACACGCCACCTCCGGCACTGGGACGTCTACATGAAACACGAAGTTTTCTGGCTCGATACAAGTGATCACAGCCGCCTGTTCGTCAATGCCTGGCTGCCCGATCTCCCCTCCCGTGCCGTGGTCATGCTGTCCCATGGCATGGCCGAACACAGCGGCCGTTATGCCCGGCTCGGCGCGGCGCTCTGTGCTGCCGGTATTGCGTTGTATGCCCACGACCAGCGCGGCCACGGCAAGACCGCCGCACAGGGCGTGCTCGGGCATTTCGCCCACGAGAACGGCTGGAGCAAGGTGGTGGACGACCTGGCCAGCCTGAGCCAGTCAATCAGCCAAAAGCATCCGGACCTGCCGATATTCCTGCTGGGCCACAGCATGGGGAGCTATATCGCCCAGGCCTATGTGATGTACCACGGCGCCAGTTTGCAGGGCGCGATTCTCAGCGGCTCCAACTATCAGCCGGTCTCGCTGTACCGCAGCGCCCGGCAGATTGCCCGCCTGGAACGCTGGCGCCAAGGGCCGACCGGGCGCAGTGCGCTGATCGAATGGCTGTCGTTTGGTAACTTCAACAAGGCCTTCAAGCCCGCCCGCACGCGTTTCGACTGGCTCAGCCGCGATCCCCGGGAGGTCGATCTGTATATCAGCGACCCGCTGTGCGGCTTTCGTTGCACCAATCAGTTCTGGATCGATCTGCTCGGCGGCTTGCAACAGATCAGCAAGCCCGCCAACCTCAAACAGATAGATGGCAGCCTGCCTTTACTGATCATTGGCGGCGAATGTGATCCGGTGAGCCAAGGCAAGCGTCTCAAGGATCTTGCCGATGCACTGGGCGAGGCAGGTCATCAATCCGTACAGCTGAAGATCTACCCGCAGGCACGGCATGAGCTGTTCAATGAGAGCAATCGCGACGAGGTCACCCGCGATGTCATCGACTGGCTCGATCACACGCTGGAACAACCCAGGCCACGTCGGTCAGAATAGTCATATGTAGTTACACAATTCCCTTATTCAGGATCACCCATGACCGAAGTCACCAACACGCCGTACGAAGCCCTGGAAGTCGGCCAGACCGCCAGCTTCAGCAAAACCGTCGAAGAGCGCGATATCCAGTTGTTCGCCGCCATGTCCGGCGACCACAACCCGGTTCACCTGGACGCCGAATATGCCTCCAAGACCATGTTCAAGGAGCGCATTGCCCACGGCATGTTCAGTGGCGCCCTGATCAGTGCGGCAGTGGCTTGTGAGTTGCCTGGCCCGGGCACCATCTACATCGGTCAACAGATGAGCTTCCAGAAACCGGTGAAACTGGGCGATACCCTGACCGTACGCCTGGAAATCCTGGAAAAACTGCCGAAATTCCGCGTACGCATTGCCACCCGCGTGTTCAACCAGAACGATGAATTGGTAGTCGATGGCGAAGCCGAGATTCTTGCACCGCGCAAGCAGCAGACTGTGACCCTGACAACGCTGCCTGCTATCAGCATTGGCTGAATCTGCCCAAACCTGTGGGAGCGTGGCTTGCCCGCGAATAACGATAACGCGGTGCACCAGGAAAATTGAGATGATGCTTTCGCGGGCAAGCCTCGCTCCCACAGTAAGCACCTGAATTTCAGGCAAAAAAAAGGGCGACCGAAGTCGCCCAAAATGCCTTGCGTGCTCTTGTTTTAGAAAGACTCAATCCGGCTTGCGCTTGTGCGAGTCCTTCCAGATGAAAATGCCCAGGCCTGCGAAAAACAGCACCATCAGGCCGACGGTAACAACTCCGGCGACAACCACATTGTCGAGAAACATAACTGCGCCTCCTTCCCTGTCCGTACGTTCGATGGAGCAAGATTACCCAGCGACGCGCCGAAGGAAATTGACCCACGTCAATAGCGCCACGGACTCGGGCTACGAGCGCATGGCGAACTGACGTGGGTCAACAGAAATGGGGTAAAGACAGAGGTTTCAGCGTTTTTTAGGCTTGTTTTTCGGCTTTTTCTTGCCTTTCATCGGCATGGCTTGCTCGAAGGCGTTGCGCACCTCGTTCAAGCGCTTGTCGTTCAGATCGTGCACCCGCTTGGCACGCTCGGCACTCAGGTCGATCAGTTTCTCGTCTTCGCTCATGGCTTACAGTTCTCGAACAGCGGGACCAGAGGTAATAATGCGCAATCGCATCGGCCATGACCAGTGGCTGGGCCTTCTTTCATCAGGACGCTTTTGACAGGACGACCCTCTTGGAGCCACTGCCGCCCCTGCACGCCGATCTCCCGCCCCTGCTCAGCCTGCGCGCCTTCGAGGCGGTAGCCCGGCACCTGAGTTTCATCAAGGCCGGGCAGGAACTGTCGGTGACCCAAAGCGCCCTCAGCCATCAGGTGCAGAAACTCGAACAGCATCTGGACTGCCGCCTGTTCATTCGCCGCACCCGCGCTATCGCGCTGACCGAGGTGGGCGAGCACTATTACCCACAAGTGCGCCAGGCCCTGGAAACCATCGCCGCCGCCACCCGATCCTTGCGCAGCCACACGGCCCAGCCGCGTACTTTGCGTATCGGCCTGCTGGCATCCTTCGCCACTCTGTGGCTGGCACCGCGGCTGTCCGGCTTTCTGCTGGCCAATCCGGATATACAGGTCGAGCTGCTGCCGTCCTGGCAACTGGCGGATGTTGCCGGGGAGGAAGTGGAGCTGGCGATACGCTATGGCAAGGGTGGCTGGGCCAACGTCAACGCGGAGCTGTTGATGAGCGAGCGCCTGGCGCCGGTGTGCAGCCCGGCTTTCAAGGTTCAATGGCTGGCCGCTCAAAAAAACCGCAAGCGCCCGGACCTCAACCCCGGCCCCCTGCTCACCTCGCAATCAGCGGTTGCCGCCCACAGCCAGTTCGAATGGCTGGACTGGGCGAAGAAGCACCGTCTGGATATCAGCACGGTGCCGAGCCTGATGCTGCACGACTACAACATCGTGGTCGAAGCCGCGATCTCCGGCCAGGGCATCGCCATGGGCCGCCAGCGCCTGATCAGCCGGCGCTTGCAGGACGGCTCCCTGGTAGAGCTGCTGGACGACATGCCTTATGAAAGCAACATTGGTTACTGGCTGGTCAGCCAAGGCGGGCCCATGAGCGATGCGGCGCGACGCTTTTCGGACTGGCTGCTGAGCGAATGCCTTGAACATGGATGAGAGTTTTAGATACGTCGACTGAAATCTATCCGTTTGTCGTCCAGTCGGCCGACTTCCATTGTGGGTGTATCCCTCATTGGAGTACGCCGCCATGGTCCGTCTGTCCGAACGCCTGCAACACCTCGACCTGCAACTGTCCGCGCCAAGCAGCCCGGTCGCCAATTACGTCAGTACCGTGCGCAGCCAGAACATGCTGTATATCTCGGGGCAGATTCCCATGCGCGATGGCGCACCTGCCTATCAGGGGCGTCTGGGCGAATCGCTCAGCGAGGAGGATGGCATCGCCGCTGCGGAACTGGCCGCCCTGGGTCTGCTCGCGCATCTGGCCGACGTTCTTGATGACGACTTATCGAAACTGGTCCGTATCGTGCGCCTGGGTGTGTTCGTTGCCTGCACGCCTGACTTTCAGCGTCAGGGCGTCGTCGCCAACGGCGCCTCGAACCTGTTGGTCAATGCCCTTGGCGAGGCCGGTCGGCATGTACGCACCGCCGTCGGCGTCGCCGCCCTGCCTCAGGGCGTAGCCGTAGAGGTGGACGCCGTCTTCGAGTTGCAGCCATGAGCGGCATCGATGAAGAGGAAGTCCGCAGCCTGCGCGCCGCCACCCCCGGTTGCAGCCAGGTCATCCACTTCAACCACTCCGGCGCCTCCCTGCCCAGCCAGGCCACCCTTGATGCAATCATCGGCCAATTGCAGCGCGAGGCCCTGAGCGGTCCGATGGAAGCCGCCGCCCAGGGTGCCGCGCTGCAGGAAAGTGCCCGACAACGTGCGGCTCGATTGATCAATGCAGCAACGGCCTCGGTGGCGTTCAGCAGCAGCGGCTCGGCGGCCTGGGGCATGGCGTTCGCCGGGCTGGGGCCGTGGCGCGCAGGCGATCGCATTCTGGTCGGGCGCCAGGAATGGGGCGGCAACCTGGCTTGCATGGCTCAAGCGGTGGCGGCGGGTGCGAGTGTCGAAACGATTCCGTGCAACGCCTCGGGTGCCGTTTCGGTGGAGGCTCTGCAAGCCATGATCGATGAGCGGGTGCGACTGATTTCCCTGACCTGGCTGCCTGCCAACGGCGGGCTGATCAATCCAGCCGCGGCCATTGGCGCCGTTGCCCGGCGTCACGGCATCGCCTATTTCATCGATGCCGGACAGGCGCTTGGACAGATCGAGGTCGATGTCCATGCGCTGAACTGCGATGTACTCAAGGGCGCTTGCCGCAAGTATCTGCGCGGGCCGCGGGGCACTGCCCTGCTGTATATCCGCGAAGGTTTCATCGAGCGGCTGCAACCGCCGTTTCTCGACGTGTTGTCGGCACCGCAGAACGGCGAGCACTTCCACCCGCGCGGCGATGCCCGGCGCTTCGAGACCAGCGAAGTGTCCCTGGCGCTGATGGCCGGGCTTGATAACGCATTGGCTGAGGCTCTGGAGCTGGGAATTGCGCGCATCCGCCAGCGTGTTACGCATCTGGCTGCGTTCGCCCGTGAGCAACTGGCGTCGGTCGACGGGCTGACCCTGCATGACCTTGGCGAGCCGGGGCAGCAATCGGGCCTGATCGCCCTGAACCTGCAGGGCTGGGACGCCAACGCCCTAAAGGAGAATCTCGCCCGGCACGGCATCAATATCGGCGCCAATGGCGTGGCCTACACACCGCTGGACATGCAGGCGCGGGGGCTGGGATCTATTGCCAGGGTGTCGGTGAGTTATCTGAATACTGAGGAGGAGATCGAGGAGTTGGTGCAGGCATTGCGAATGATTGGAAGCTGAATGCGCTGTTTATCTGTGGGACCGGTTTTAGCCGGAAATACCTCTTCCCGGCTGAAGCCGGTCCCACAGGCCAATCCAGAGAATTTCAGACTTCAACGTCTACCCACATCCCCTGTCGCGGCTCGTTATCGATCAGCGGCACCACAGGCACTGTGTTATCGGCATTGAGCGAGTGCCCCGGCAATGCCAGGTGCTCAACCACCGGTTCGCCGTTTTCTTCCTGTTGTTTTTGCTTCTGCTGGCGCTGCTGCTCTTCGTACAGATACAGTGCCTCGCGCTCGGCTTCTTCCTTGCGCATGTCTATGGTCACCTCGGCAGAGCTGGGCTGCACCGGGGCGACCGGAGGAATCTCGGGTAATTGCCGGGCGGGGTCCAGTTGCGAGGTAATGGGCACCGCACTCAACGGAAGCGTCGGTTGCAACATGATTTCGATCTCCTATTGAGTAGCTGTCGGCCAATTGTTTGCCGACTTGAGGCTGTTGGTTAGAAAGATCCGACTATGTTTTAACCAACAAGTGCCCTGAAGCGGCCTAATTGTCGGCATCCGCCGACGAATGCGCGGTTTTTCTCAATGCGCCTTTGGCCTGGAGGGCTGCATCCGTTAACATAGTCGGCTTTTTCAGGCGGAGACAGGCAGCATGGCGCAGCAGTATCAACCGGGGCAACGCTGGATTAGTGACAGCGAAGCCGAGCTGGGTTTAGGCACCGTTCTGGCACAGGACGGCCGCTTGTTGACCGTGCTCTATCCGGCCACTGGCGACACGCGCCAGTACGCGCTGCGCAACGCGCCGCTGACGCGGGTGCGTTTCTCGCCGGGCGACGTGATCACGCACTTCGAGAACTGGAAGATGACCGTGCGCGAAGTCGAGGATATCGACGGCCTGCTGGTCTATCACGGCCTCAACGCGCAGAACCAGCCGGTGACCCTGCCGGAGACGCAACTGTCGAATTTCATCCAGTTCCGTCTGGCCACCGACCGCCTGTTCGCCGGGCAGATCGACCCCCTGGCCTGGTTCTCGCTGCGCTACAACACCCTGGAACACACCAGCCGCCAGCTGCAATCGTCGCTATGGGGCCTGGGTGGCGTGCGTGCTCAACCTATCGCCCACCAATTGCACATTGCCCGTGAAGTCGCCGACCGCATCGCGCCGCGGGTTCTGCTGGCGGACGAAGTCGGCCTGGGCAAAACCATCGAAGCCGGTCTGGTGATCCATCGCCAACTGCTGTCAGGCCGCGCCAATCGCGTACTGATACTGGTTCCGGAGAACCTGCAGCACCAGTGGCTGGTGGAAATGCGCCGACGTTTCAACCTGCAGGTAGCGCTGTTCGACTCCGAACGCTTCATCGAGAGCGACGCCAGCAACCCGTTCGAAGACACCCAACTGGCCCTGGTCGCCCTGGAATGGCTGGTCGAAGACGGGAAAGCCCAGGACGCCCTGTTCGCCGCGGGCTGGGATCTGCTGGTGGTAGACGAGGCCCATCACCTGGTCTGGCACGAGGATCAGGTCAGTCCTGAATACGCCCTGGTCGAACAGCTTGCTGAAGTCATTCCCGGCGTGTTGCTGCTGACCGCGACCCCGGAACAGCTGGGGCAGGACAGCCACTTCGCCCGTCTGCGCCTGCTCGACCCCAACCGTTTCCACGACCTGAAAGCCTTCCGCGCCGAGAGCGAGAACTATCGCCCGGTGGCCGAAGCCGTGCAGGAGCTGCTGGACCAGGGTCGCCTGTCGCCCAAGGCGCACAAGACCATTCAGAACTTCCTCGGCAGCGAGGGCGAGGCCCTGCTCACCGCCATCAATGATGGCGACAAGGAAGCAGGCCCGCGCCTGATTCGCGAGCTGCTCGACCGCCACGGCACCGGCCGCGTGCTGTTCCGCAACACCCGCGCCGCCGTGCAGGGTTTCCCGGAGCGCAAGCTGCACCCATACCCGCTGCCCTGCCCGGCTGAATACCTGGAGTTGCCAGTGGGCGAGCATGCCGACCTGTACCCGGAAGTCAGCTTCCAGGCCCAGCCCGACGTCGAGGACGATCAGCGCTGGTGGCGCTTCGACCCGCGCGTCGACTGGCTGATCGATACCCTGAAGATGCTCAAGCGGGTCAAGGTCCTAGTCATCTGTGCCCACGCCGAAACCGCCATGGACCTGGAAGACGCCCTGCGCGTGCGCTCCGGCATCCCGGCCACGGTGTTCCATGAGGGCATGAACATCCTCGAACGCGACCGCGCCGCCGCTTACTTCGCTGACGAAGAATTCGGCGCCCAGGTACTGATCTGCTCGGAAATCGGCAGTGAAGGCCGCAACTTCCAGTTCTCCCATCACCTGGTGCTGTTCGACCTGCCTGCGCACCCGGACCTGCTGGAACAGCGCATTGGCCGTCTGGACCGGATCGGCCAGAAACACATCATCGAATTGCACGTGCCTTACCTGGAAACCAGCCCGCAAGAGCGTCTGTTCCAGTGGTATCACCAGGCGCTGAACGCCTTCCTCAATACCTGCCCGACCGGCAACGCCCTGCAGCATCAGTTCGGCCCGCGCCTGCTGCCGCTGCTCGAAGGCGGCGATGACGATGACTGGAACGTCCTGATCGACGAAGCACGCAGCGAGCGCGAGCGCCTGGAAAGCGAACTGCATACCGGTCGCGACCGCCTGCTGGAACTCAACTCCGGCGGTGCCGGTGAGGGTGAAGCGTTGGTGGAGGCGATTCTCGAGCAGGACGACCAGTTCACCCTGCCGATCTACATGGAAACCCTGTTCGACGCCTTCGGCATCGACAGCGAGGACCATTCGGAAAACGCCCTGATCCTCAAGCCAAGCGAGAAGATGCTCGATGCCAGCTTCCCCCTGGGCGACGACGAAGGCGTGACCATCACCTACGACCGCAACCAAGCACTGACCCGCGAAGACATGCAGTTCATCACCTGGGAGCACCCAATGGTCCAGGGCGGCATGGATCTGGTGCTGTCGGGCTCCATGGGCAACACCGCCGTGGCGCTGATCAAGAACAAGGCCCTCAAGCCCGGTACCGTTTTGCTGGAGCTGCTCTACGTCAGCGAAGTGGTTGCCCCGCGCGCCCTGCAACTGGGCCGCTACCTGCCGCCGGCGGCCCTGCGCTGCCTGCTCGATGCCAATGGCAACGATCTGTCTTCCCGTGTCTCGTTCGCCACCTTGAACGACCAGCTGGAAAGCGTGCCACGGGCCAGCGCCAACAAGTTCATCCAGGCCCAGCGTGATGTGCTGACGCCGAAGATCAACGCCGGTGAAGCCAAGATCGCGCCCAGGCACGCCGAGCGTGTCGCCGAAGCCCAGCGTCGCCTGGCCGCCGACACCGAAGAAGAACTGGCGCGCCTGACCGCCCTGCAAGCGGTCAACCCGACCGTACGTGACAGCGAACTGAGCGCCTTGCGCGCCCAACGCGAACAAGGCCTGGCCATGCTGGAAAAGGCCGCGTTGCGTCTGGAAGCGATTCGGGTGCTGGTCGCTGGTTGACTGAGACCTTCGACAAACCCTGTGGGAGCGAATTCATTCGCGAAGAGGCCGGTACATTCGATGCAATACTGTCGTCTGGAATGCCATCTTCGCGGATGAATCCGCTCCCACAATTGCGTCAGTCCCCTGTTAGTACAGCGCCCACATCGCTTTGCGCAACCGGCGCATCCGCCACCATCCCCGCCCTCATCCGCTCGGCATCGCGACTGAAACACCGTGAAGCCTGCAGCAGAAACAGCAAACACATAAATATCGCCACCGGGATCAGGTACATGGCGTCGTGCAGGCCCACGGCCTTGAACGCCTCGGTCATCTGCTCGGCACCGGCAGCCGCCATCGCCGCATGGGCGAAGTGATCCGACAGCAGACCAACCACCACCGGCCCTAACCCGCCCCCCAGCAGATACAACCCGGCAAAGAACAGCGCCATGGCCGTGGCCCGCAGGCGCGGCTGCACGACGTCCTGAATGGCGGTGTAGACACAGGTATAGAAGTTGTAAGAGAACAGCCAGCCGATGCTGAACACACCGACGAATACGCCGATTTCGATACGCCCGGCATGCAGGGCATAGCCGGTGGTCAGGGTGGCGATCAGCATGCTGAACGCGGCCAGCAGCAGACGGCCATTGGCCCGGCGCTGATGCACCTTGTCCGCGACCCAGCCGCCCAGGGTCAAACCGACCAGACCGGTCACCCCGACAATCAGCCCGGTAGCCATGGCAGCATTCTGCAATGACAACAGAAAGTAGCGCTGCAACATCGGCACCATGAATGAGTTAGTGGCGTAGGTGGCGAAATTGAAGGCCAGACCGGCCAGTACCAGCCAGCCAAAGGTCGGTACCGACAGCACCTTGCGGATCGGCCGATCGATTTTCTCCACCGACATCTGCACGCTCTCGGCAGCGCCGCGCCTGGGCTCGCGAATGAAGAACATGAACACCGCCAGCACCAGGCCCGGCACCGCTGCAATAAAGAACGGCGCGCGCCAACTGTCGAACGCCTTGACCATGGCGCCGATGGTGAAATAGGCCAAAAGCAGCCCCAGCGGCAGACCCAACATGAAGATGCCCATGGCCCGGGAGCGCTTGTGCGCCGGGAATAGATCGCCGATCAGCGAGTTGGCGGCGGGCGCGTAGCTGGCCTCACCGACGCCGACACCCATGCGCACGATCAGGAAGCTCCAGAAGCTGGTCATCAGACCATTGATCGCCGTCAACCCGCTCCATACCGCAAGGCCCCAACCCATCAGGGCCCGACGGGAACCGTTATCGGCAATACGCCCAAGGGGTAAGCCGGCGATGGCATAGACCAGGGTAAAAGCCGTACCGATGATACCGAGCTGAAAGTCGCTCAGGTGCCACTCCATGCGGATCGGCTCAATGATGATGGCCGGGATGGTGCGGTCAAAGAAGTTGAACAGGTTGGCGAGAAACAACAGAAACAGCACGCGCCAGGCGTTGTCTGCCTGGGTGGCTTGATCCGCGAGAGGACTGGGCATGGGAGGCAATCTCATTTTTATTGTTATTGCGCAGCCTAGGAGGCTCTGGCCGGATTGTCTGTAAACATTCGTAAAGCCATGGAGCAGGTATCAGATCGAGCAATAAATACGGCGGCACGACTTAAGCCGCCCGGGAATGGACAGCCTTGCAGCCACTGCGAAATCATTGAATTCAACGGATCATCAGGTTTGACCCATCTCAGCGCTGCCTCCAGCAGCGGCGGTTGCGAGTAGATGCAAGGCTATCTGTTCAGCAAACCCATGCCGATGGAGCGACTGTGCCCACTGATGCAGGAGCTCAATCAACGCAAACCGGTCATTACCGAAGCGCTGCCACAGCAGGTGTCAGACGGCGAAAATACTGACACAAATCATGTTTCTCCCCCCTGGTCAATTCACAGGCAAACCATTCATCGGTTAAAAGATTAAAGATTGTCGGCCCCAAGCCGATCTGCCATCAGACGACTGGGGAAAAAGCCTTAGTCATGAGTAGGGCAAAGCCCTATCGCCCAAGCAAAAAGCGCACTGTAAAGTCGTAATTTCTTTTTCTGTGATGGCTCGGTGACATGCACTGGAACCGCCATCCTTCCAGGTATATGGCGCACGATGACCAATAAAAACACAGCAACTGATTCGGATTCCGAAACCCAGGTCGGCGTTACGACAGAAAAGGCCGTGGCCCCGCAAGCCTACTATCGTGCTCAACCCATTCCGATGCAGCAGTACATCCCGGCCCAGCCGTACATGTATTTCACCGAGACGGACACCGACCGCATCCTCGATAACCTCGACGGCCTGCGCGATATTGTGTTCCCACCGTCACCGGCGCATATCGAAGATGATCAGATGCGTCGTGATCAGCAATTTCCGTCGGTGTGCCTGATCGGCCTCGGCCGTTGCGGGTCGAACATTGCGCTGGATGTTGCCGAACTGGTGTACAACGCGCGCAAGTTCTATCTGAATCAGTTCAATAACGAAGACCGCCTGGCCGCTGACAAGAGCTACAGCCCGGCCAACTGGATCCGCAACAACCTGCGCCTGGTGCAGAGCAAGGCCGCCAAGCCGGTGTTCCTGGTCGAGCCTCTGGTGATGCTGGGCGACCTGGACAAGGACATTGCCGGACGTATCCGCTTCTCACGCAAAGGCGAGAAAAGCGGCTTCATCAACGACTACAGCAAAATGAAGATCATGGACCTGTCCGAGGTCCATGCCGGTGGTGCGGGTAACGCGCCGATCCTGGGTCAGTACCTGGCCAAGATCATCCTCAACAAGGACACCCAGAACTTCTCCAGCGCCGACTGGAAACTGATCCACTCGTACCTGATCGACTCCTGCGGCATCAAAGCCAACCAGTCGCGCCTGTACTTCTATATCTTCAGCGCCGGTGGCGGTACCGGTTCGGGCATGGCCTCGGAATTCGGCCTGGCGCAGCAGTACTCGTACATGAACAAGACGTTCGATACCAAACCGGCCAGCGAGAACGACAGCAAGCGCGGTCGCTCGTTTGTTTTCGAACCGATCTTCACCAGTGGCATTTGCGTACTGCCGAATATTTCCGACCATCGCAGCGAAATGTCGGAAGCCCTGCACATCAACGCCGGTCGACTGCTCTGCAAATATCTGGCTGAAGAATGGGACTTCTCCTACAACTTCGAAAACGAAGACAGCAGCGAAGCCAGTGTCATGGGTCGTATCCGCCCATGGAACGCCATGATGCTGATCTCCAACGACATCATGCGTTACGCCGAACAGAGCGATGACAGCGGCATCGAGAATATCGACGTCAACGCCATGGAGCGTCACGCTAACCAATACATCTCGCAACAGATTTTCAACATTCTGACAGCCCAGGCCGTCACCACCGACTACGACCAGAATTATTTCCGTCGTGCCGGTATCGACATCGGCGAGACGATTCGCCTGGATGCCAACGACCTGTTCATGAGCCTGGCCGGCCCGGTGGCCTGCGCCTACGCCGAATCCGTGGTGCCGGAACAACCGGCACCGGGTTCGGACAAGTTCAAGGTATTCGAGAAGGAACCGCCGCGCCTGAATATCGACGATCTGTTCTTCCGCTCCATCGACCTGCCGCACTTCAACAAGGTCACCCAGGCCATCGAAGGCATCAGCCTGCTGCCGATCGAGTCCAAGCGCTACCGCGCCGCTCTGGATCAGTACAAGACCTCCGGCTATGACGCCGCAGCCCTGCACGACCTGCACTTCTTCAAGAACTGCTCGTCGGTGGTCTCCATCGTCTCGCTGCCCAAGGACTACAAGCTGTCCTACATGGACCTGAACCGGCTCAAGACCCACCTCAACAGCCTGTTCCCCAACACCACGCTCAAGCGCTATGCACTGGTGATCGGCGCCTCGGCGAACCTGTCCCTGACCACCCTGATCGCCAAGAGCCCTTGCCTGTCGGACGATTTCCTGACGCTGATCGTAGCCTTCATCAAGCGCTGCTTCGCCCGCAATCAGTTCCGCTTCGACGACACGCTGGACAACGCCATCCTCGATTTCATCGTCAGCGATGAATTCGACGAAGGCCGTATCGACGAGCTGCTCAACGAATACGAAAACCCGGCCAAGATCCTCGATACCAACTGGTACGCGATCAAACCGATGTATGAGAAGAAATACCGCGAGCTGATAGAGGACAAATCCAAGTTCGTCTCGATCAACGATATCCGTATCTCCCGCGACAGCGTGAAGAAGGCTATCAAGTACCTGCGCGAGATCTATCGTCACCGCATTGGCAAGACCCGGGTCATTTCGCTGAATAACCATACGGGCAAGACGGCGTACTAATCGCGATTTTCTGCGAACCACCTGTGGGACCGACTTTTGCCGGGAAGGCGCCTTCCCGGCTAAAGCCGGTCCCACAGTCATGACAGGATCATGCTTCGGTGTGGGGTTTTTCTCTACGACAGAAATCCGACGGTTACCGACCTACTCACTCGACCGACCTCGGCGCACCAAAAAAGAGCAATAAGTCAGACCTTCGCCCTATCCTGGACCAGCACCCAAGGTGCCACTACTACCGCCCAGAGCGACTGATTGCGTTCTACCAGCTCCACAGCCCTCGACTCAGCCACCTTGCCGAGTTCACCACTGGCCATCCACGTCGCCACCTTATCCGCCTCATTTTGCGCGATGGCGTGCGCTACGGCGACCAGATCCAGGGACTCCTCGACCCACAACAGGGCACCCTTGGCAAAGAATGGTTGCAATTCTGTCCAGGGGATAGAGGCGGTCTCACCGAGCAGTTTGGCATAGAGGGTGCTAGGTTCTTGCGTCATGGGTTTCACCAAAAAGAAAATCGGCGCAATGATAGCGCCGCGCTTTCTTCAGACAAACCCAGATTCAAATGAATGATTGCAGGGAAGTTTCGGACAGGCAGGGAGATTTGAGGACTGAGTTCATCGATCAATCGACTTGATTCTGTAACTTTCTTTCAATTAAGCGACATCGATAGGTTTGCCCCCCCGCAGCCAGCTTTCCAAGCGCCGGACCGGCACTCTAAACTGTGCCGGTACAGTTGCAGGTGGGGTATGACCTGGATTACTCAATCCGGTCCTGCAGCTTTTTGGCCGTCAGGATTATAAAAACTACAACGCAAGAGTGGAGCATCATGACTAAGGGTTCTAAGCAGATTTCCAAGTTGTTTGCCGCACTGGTTCTGGCGGGGGTTGCCAGCCATTCGTTCGCAGCAGACACCATCAAGATCGGCATCGCCGGCCCTAAAACCGGCGCAGTTGCCCAGTACGGCGACATGCAGTTCAGTGGCGCGAAAATGGCCATCGAGCAAATCAACGCCAAAGGCGGCGTGGATGGCAAGAAACTCGAAGCCGTTGAATACGACGACGCCTGCGATCCGAAACAAGCGGTAGCGGTCGCCAACAAAGTGGTCAACGACGGCGTCAAGTTTGTGGTCGGCCACCTGTGCTCCAGCTCCACCCAACCGGCTTCCGACATTTACGAAGACGAAAAAGTCATCATGGTGACCCCGGCTGCCACCAGCCCGGAAATCACCGCTCGTGGCTACAAGATGGTGTTCCGCACCATCGGCCTGGACAGCGCCCAGGGCCCGGCTGCTGGCAACTACATTGCCAAACAAGTCAAACCGAAAATCGTTGCCGTTATCCACGACAAACAGCAGTACGGTGAAGGCATCGCCACCGCCGTCAAGCAGACCCTGGAAAAAGACGGCGTAAAAGTCGCCCTGTTTGAAGGCATCAACGCCGGCGACAAGGACTTCTCCTCGCTGATCACCAAAATGAAACAGGCCGGGGTCGACTTCGTCTACTACGGCGGCTACCACCCGGAGCTGGGCCTGATCCTGCGTCAAGCCAAGGAAAAAGGCCTGACCGCTGGTTTCATGGGTCCAGAAGGCGTGGGTAACGCCTCCATCTCGCAGATTGCCCAGGATGCTTCCGAAGGCCTGCTGGTAACCCTGCCTGCCTCGTTCGACCAGGAACCAGAGAACAAAGCTCTGGTAGATGCATTCAAAGCGAAGAAAGAAGACCCGAGCGGTCCGTTCGTGTTCCCGGCCTACGCTGCGGTTGAAGTCATCGCCGACGCCATCAAGACTGCGAAGTCCGAAGACACCACCAAAGTGTCTGACGCTATCCGCGCCGGTACCTTCAAGACCCCGACTGGCAACCTGTCGTTTGACGCCAAGGGTGACCTGAAAGACTTCAAATTCGTCGTCTACACCTGGCACAAAGATGGCACCAAGACTGAAGCGCCTGTGAAGTAATCACACGCCTCGCGTTGAACCCAAAGCCCACTGCAACCGCAGTGGGCTTTGTTTTACGAGGCTGGCGGGTTTCACAAGAATCCATGAGCCTTTGAACATCTTGAAACCGTTACCAGTGAATCACTGGGCTCGTGTCAAACGTGGACACAGATCACGGCACGCGAGCAGAAACGACTTCACCAGTGAAACACCGAGCAGGTTTTTAGGAGCGCTGTAATGCCCGAGATAGACATCTATCACTTTTTCCAACAACTGGTTAACGGATTGACCATCGGCAGTACCTATGCCCTGATCGCCATTGGCTACACCATGGTCTACGGCATCATCGGCATGATCAACTTCGCCCACGGCGAGGTGTACATGATCGGTTCCTACGTGGCGTTCATCGCCCTGGCGGGGCTGAGCATGATGGGCCTCGACAATCTGCCGCTACTGATTACCGCTGCTTTCGTCGCCAGTATCGTGGTGACCAGCGCCTACGGTTATGCCATCGAACGCGTGGCCTACCGTCCGCTGCGTGGCAGCAACCGCCTGATCCCACTGATTTCCGCCATCGGCATGTCGATCTTCCTGCAGAACAGCGTCTTGCTGGCGCAGGACTCCAAGGACAAGTCGATTCCCAACCTGATTCCCGGCAGCTTCGTGTTCGGTCCAGGCAGTACCCATGAAGTCGTGATCTCCTACATGCAGATCCTGATCTTCATCGTCACCCTGGTCGCCATGCTCGGCCTGACCTGGTTCATCTCCCGTTCTCGTCTGGGTCGCGCCTGCCGCGCCTGTGCCGAAGACATCAAGATGGCCAACCTGCTGGGTATCAACACCAACAACATCATTGCCCTGACCTTCGTCATCGGTGCCGCCCTCGCGGCCGTGGCTGCGGTATTGCTGAGCATGCAATACGGGGTGATCAACCCCAATGCCGGCTTCCTGGTCGGTATCAAGGCCTTCACCGCCGCAGTACTGGGTGGTATCGGCAGTATTCCGGGGGCGATGCTTGGCGGTCTGGTACTGGGTGTAGCCGAAGCCTTCGGCGCCGACGTGTTCGGTGACCAGTACAAGGACGTGGTTGCGTTTGGCCTGCTCGTATTGGTGTTGTTGTTCCGGCCGACCGGCCTGCTTGGCCGCCCGGAGGTTGAAAAAGTATGACCAAGAAACTCAAATCGGCGTTTTTCAGCGCCCTGCTGGTGCTGGCCGTGGCCTACCCGATCTTCGGCCTGAAACTGGAGATTGTCGGCGTCAAACTGGCCGTTCTCGGCGCCAGCCAGACCACCATGAGCATCATTTTTGCCTGTGCGGCAGCGATGTTCATTCGTGTGCTGTTCCACGATGAAATCAGCGGCCTGTGGCGCAACAAGAGCAGCGGACCTCTGATCCCGGCCAAGGCCAGTAACTTCCTGACCCTGCCGAGCACCCAGCGCTGGATTATCCTGGCACTGATCATGGTCGCCCTGGTCTGGCCATTCTTTGGCTCCCGCGGCGCGGTGGACATCGCCACCCTGGTGTTGATCTACGTGATGCTCGGACTGGGCCTGAACATTGTGGTCGGCCTGGCAGGCCTGCTGGACCTGGGTTATGTCGGCTTCTACGCGGTTGGCGCCTACAGCTACGCCCTGCTCTCGCACTACTACGGCCTGGGCTTCTGGATCTGCCTGCCCATCGCCGGCCTGATGGCAGCGCTGTTCGGCTTCCTGCTGGGCTTCCCGGTGCTGCGCCTGCGCGGCGACTATCTGGCCATCGTGACCCTGGGTTTCGGTGAAATCATTCGCCTGCTGCTGCGCAACATGACCGACCTCACCGGCGGTCCCAATGGCATCAGCAACATCGAGAAACCGACCCTGTTCGGCCTGTCGTTCGAACGCAAGGCTGCCGAAGGGATGCGCACCTTCCACGAGTTCTTCGGCCTCGAATACAACTCGATCAACAAGGTGATCTTCCTTTACCTGGTGGCCCTGCTGCTGGCCCTGGCCGCACTGTTCGTGATCAACCGCCTGCTGCGCATGCCGATCGGGCGTGCCTGGGAAGCGCTGCGGGAAGACGAAATTGCCTGCCGCGCCCTGGGCCTGAATCCGACCGTAATCAAGCTGTCGGCCTTCACCCTGGGGGCTGCGTTCGCCGGTTTCGCCGGTAGCTTCTTCGCCGCCCGCCAGGGTCTGGTGACGCCGGAGTCCTTCACCTTCATCGAGTCGGCGATCATCCTCGCCATCGTCGTGCTGGGTGGCATGGGCTCGCAGTTGGGCGTCATTCTCGCTGCCGTGGTGATGATCCTGCTGCCTGAATTGATGCGTGATTTCAGTGAATACCGCATGTTGATGTTCGGTGCCCTGATGGTGCTGATGATGATCTGGCGTCCTCAAGGTCTGCTGCCTATGCAACGCCCCCACATGGAGCTGCGCAAATGAGCCGCCCACTTCTGCAAGCCACAGGCTTGAGCATGCGCTTCGGCGGCCTGCTGGCCGTCAACGGTGTCGGTCTGACCGTCAACGAGAAACAGGTGGTGTCCATGATCGGCCCCAACGGCGCCGGCAAGACCACCGTTTTCAACTGCCTGACCGGTTTCTACAAGCCAACGGCAGGCACCATCCTGCTCGACGGCGAGCCGATCCAGGGTCTGGCCGGGCACGAAATCGCCCGTAAAGGTGTGGTCCGCACCTTCCAGAACGTGCGCCTGTTCAAGGAAATGACCGCAGTGGAAAACCTGCTGGTCGCCCAACACCGGCACCTGAACACCAACTTCCTGGCAGGTCTGTTCAAGACGCCGGCGTTCCGTCGCAGCGAGCGCGAGGCCATGGATTACGCCGAGCACTGGCTCGAAGCGGTCAATCTCAAGGAATTCGCCAACCGTCCAGCCGGTACCCTGGCCTACGGTCAGCAGCGCCGCCTGGAAATCGCCCGTTGCATGATGACGCGCCCGCGCATCCTCATGCTCGACGAACCGGCTGCCGGTCTGAACCCACGGGAAACCGAGGACCTCAAGGCCCTGATTGGCGTGTTGCGCAACGAGCACAACGCAACCGTTCTGCTGATCGAGCACGACATGAAACTGGTCATGAGCATTTCCGACCACATCGTCGTGATCAACCAGGGCACGCCCCTGGCCGACGGTACGCCGGAACAGATCCGCGACAATCCTGAAGTGATCAAAGCCTACCTGGGGGAAGCGTAAATGCTGCAATTCGAAAACGTTTCCACCTTCTATGGCAAGATCCAGGCGCTGCACAGCGTCAACGTCGATGTCCGTCAGGGTGAGATCGTCACCCTGATCGGCGCCAACGGTGCAGGCAAATCTACCCTGCTGATGACCCTGTGCGGCTCGCCAAGGGCGCACAGCGGCAGCATTCGCTACATGGGCGAAGAACTCGTGGGGCAGGAGTCATCGGTGATCATGCGCAAGAGCATCGCGGTCGTGCCGGAAGGCCGCCGGGTGTTCGCTCGCCTGACCGTGGAAGAAAACCTGGCAATGGGTGGCTTTTTCACGGAAAAAGGTGATTATCAGGAACAAATGGACAAAGTCCTGCAACTGTTCCCTCGCCTCAAGGAACGCTTCACGCAACGCGGCGGCACTATGTCCGGCGGTGAACAGCAGATGCTTGCCATTGGCAGGGCGCTGATGAGCAAGCCCAAGCTATTGCTGCTGGACGAGCCCTCGCTGGGCTTGGCGCCGATCATCATTCAGCAGATCTTCGAGATCGTCGAACAGCTGCGGCGTGATGGAGTGACGGTGTTCCTTGTAGAGCAAAACGCCAATCAGGCCCTGAAAATCGCCGATCGCGCCTACGTCCTGGAAAACGGTCGCGTGGTCATGCAAGGCACCGGGGAAGAACTGTTGGTGGACCCGAAAGTACGCGACGCCTATCTGGGCGGTTGAAGCGTAGGGGGGAATGGCACCTTGATTGGGTGCCAGTGGAAAAACGGCCTACGGGCCGTTTTTTTTGCCTGAATTTTCGAGTCGTTCAAGTGCCGCGCCGCTGCGCTCAAACCAGCGGCACAGATAGTCGATCAACACCTGCATGCGCTTGGGCAGTTCGTTTTCATAGGGGTGTACCAGCAACAGCGGCGTGACACTGGTGTGATAGTCGCGCAACAACCAGTGCAGGCGCCCGTCGGTGATTTCGCGATGGACCATATAGGATGGCAGGCGAGCAATCCCGGCGCCGACCAGCGCCGCTTTCTTCAGCAAACCATAGTGATTACTGGCAAAGGTGCCATTGACCTGCACCCGGGTCAGTTCGTGCTGTTGGTGATAAAGCCACTGATGACGGCCACTGTAATGGCTGTTGAGCAGGCAGCGATGGCTGACCAGTTCCTGTGGCGTCTGCGGCCAGCCATGGGCATCCAGATAGCCCGTACTGGCACAGGTCAGTTCCTGCATCGCCAGCAATGGCCGCGACACCAGGCGCTCATCACTGGCCACATGTGAACGGATGGCCATGTCGAAGCCATCACGGCGCAGATCATGGAAATTATTGCTCAGCTCCAGCTCAACACTGACCTGCGGGTACTCCTCGGCAAACTCACTCAACAAACCGTCGAAAAAGGTTTCGCCCAGAGACACCGGCACCGTCAGGCGCACCTGTCCGACCATTTCATCGCGCATCAGAGCGACGATATCCCGTGCCCGCTCAAGGTTGGCCAAAAGCGCCTGCGCCTGGGGCAACAGCGCCGCGCCGGCCGCAGTCAGGTTAAGGCTGCGGGTACTGCGGTGCAGCAGCAACACCGAGTAAACCTGCTCCAAGTGACTGATGCGCTTGGACAGGCTGCCCTTGCTGCACCCCAGCCGGGCTGCCGCAGCGGTGAAACTGCCGGACTCGATCAACACCGCGAAAGCGGCAAGATCCTCGATCTCGCTCATCGACTGTTTCCTTTAGAGAACCAAAGGTTACCTATTAGCACCTTTATCGACGGTAAAAAAGCGCCCTAAACTCCTCCCACGTTCTTTCTTTGCACAGGAGCACAATATGAAGATTCTATTGATCGGCGCTGGCGGCACCATCGGTTCGGCAGTCGCCAGCGAACTGGCCAAGCGTCACGACGTGGTCCGCATTGGTCGCACCAGCGGCGATTTTCACGTCGATATCAGCGATCGCGACTCGATCCGCAAACTGTTCGAACAGACCGGCAAATTCGATGCCCTGGTCTGCGCCGCCGGCAACGTGACCTTCAAGGCTCTGGGCGAAATGAACAGTGCCGATTTTGACCTGGGCTTGCAGGACAAGCTGATGGGTCAGGTCAATCTGCTGCTGATCGGTCGCGAGTTCGCCAACGATGGCGCTTCATTCACCTTCACGACCGGCGTGCTCGCCCACGACCCGATCCGTAGCGGGACCTCGGCCAGCCTGGTCAACGGCGCCATCGACGCCTTTGTCCGTGCTGCCGCCATCGAACTGCCACGGGGCCTGCGCGTCAACTCCATCAGCCCCACCGTATTGGTCGAGGCCATGGACAGCTACGCGCCTTATTTCCGCGGCTTCAAGCCGGTACCTGCGGCAGACGTTGCCCTGGCTTACGCCAAGAGCGTCGAAGGGCTGCAGACCGGCCAGACTTACCGCGTCGGTTAACGCCTCCTGTGGGACCGGCTTGAGCCGGGAAGAGGTCGGTGCATTCATTACATATATATCGTTTGCAACGCAGCTTTCCCGGCTAGAGCCGGTCCCACACAGCCGCACAATCCCGGTTTACCCCTTGTGATGGCACGACAGCCTGAGTAACGTGGCGGCACTTGTCTGGAGACCGCCACATGTTTGCTCCCCGTTCCGTCCTGTTGTTTGCCCTGCTGCCGCTGTTCACCGGCTGCCAGATGCTGGCCAGCTCATCCTCTTCCGACACCCCGACCGTTTCCAAGGCCGGCATGATCCGTATGCAGGGTGCGTTGAGCGGCGAAGGTGGCAAACTGATCTTCCAGCCCTGCGGTGAGCAGCGCCGTTATGTGGTGCAGGACAGCGGCAATACGGGCGTCCTGCAGGAAGGCGCGAGCCTGGCCAATAACCAGAACACCTTGTTCGCCGACCTGCGCGGCAACTTCGTCGCTGGCAAGGCCGCTGGCAGCGATGGCCAGTTGAGCCTGTATCAGCTGTATCGCGTAGAGCGTGCCGACCCGGCCGCCTGCGCCGATCCCAACTTCAAGTTCCTGACCCTGCACGTCAACGGTAATTCGCCAAAGTGGACCATCAGCGTCAGCAACAAGGGCATGGTCCTGGAGCGCCCGGGCAAAGCCCCCCTGGCCCTTCCTTATGTGGAAGAGCAACTGCCTGAAGGCCGCTTCAGTGTCAGCAGCGAAGCCAATGAGCAGCGCATCGAGTTGTGGGTCGCACCACAGCGCTGCGTCGATACGGCTGACGGATCTGTGCAGCACCTGACCGCCGAGCTGCGCATCAATAGTCAGGTCATGCGTGGCTGCGGCTACTACGGCGGCATGCGCAACGATTAAACCCGGCGCAATTCGGGCGGTCCGGCCAATGGCCGGGCCGCTCAGCATGCGCGGCAATGCTGATCATGGCTTGCCCGGCTCAAGACCCTTATAATCGCCGGTTCTCGTAGTGCTGTCGGGCTTCACCTGCGGCCTGAAACCTGGACACCCTTCATGTTACGAATCACCGAACTCAAGCTGCCGATCGATCACCCGGATGAAGACCTGCGCCCTGCCCTCGTGCAACGCCTGGGGATCGACAGCGCCGACCTGCTGGACTTCACCCTGTTCAAGCGCAGCTACGACGCGCGCAAGAAGTCCTCCGAGCTGTGCTTCATCTACACCATCGATTTCACGGTGCGCGACGAAGCCGCGGTGCTGAAGCGCCTGGGCAACGACCGTAATGTCGGACCGGCACCGGATACCTCCTACAAAGTCGTCGGTCATGCGCCTGCCGAACTCAGCGAACGTCCGCTGGTTGTCGGCTTCGGTCCCTGCGGCATTTTCGCCGGCCTGCTGCTGGCACAGATGGGCTTCAAGCCGATCATCCTCGAGCGCGGCAAGGAAGTGCGTCAGCGCACCAAAGACACCTGGGGCCTGTGGCGCAAGAACGTGCTCAACCCCGAGTCCAATGTGCAGTTCGGCGAGGGCGGCGCGGGGACCTTCTCCGACGGCAAACTCTACAGCCAGATCAAGGATCCGCAATTCCACGGTCGTAAAGTCCTGCACGAATTCGTCAAGGCCGGTGCGCCGGAGGAGATCCTTTACGTCAGCAAACCCCATATCGGCACCTTCCGCCTGACCGGCGTGGTGGCGAACATGCGCGAGCAGATCATTGCCCTCGGTGGTGAAGTGCGTTTTGAGCAGCGGGTTACCGACGTGCTGATCGACGACGGTCAGATGCACGGTGTAGTGCTGGACAGCGGCGAACACATTGAGTCCCGCCACGTGATCATGGCCCTGGGCCACAGCGCCCGGGACACCTTCCGCATGCTCCATAGCCGCGGCGTGTACATGGAGGCCAAGCCATTTTCGGTGGGATTCCGTATCGAACACCCACAGTCGCTGATCGATCAGGCACGCCTGGGCAAATACGCCGGGCATCCGAAACTCGGGGCCGCCGATTACAAACTGGTGCATCACGCGAAGAACGGTCGTTCGGTCTACAGCTTCTGCATGTGCCCGGGAGGCACCGTGGTCGCGGCGACCTCCGAGGTCAACCGCGTCGTGACCAATGGCATGAGCCAGTACTCGCGCAACGAGCGCAATGCCAACTCCGGCATCGTCGTGGGCATCACCCCGCAAGACTATCCGGGCGGTCCGCTGGCCGGGATCGAGTTGCAGGAGCGCCTGGAGTCCCACGCCTACCTGCTCGGCGGCAGTACCTACGAGGCGCCCGCCCAATTGGTGGGCGACTTCATTGCGGGCAAGGTATCGCCGGCCCTGGGCAGCGTCGAACCGTCCTACAAGCCCGGCGTGAAGCTGGTCGACCTGGCCGACGCCCTGCCCGCCTATGCTATCGAAGCCCTGCGCGAAGCCTTGCCTGCGTTCGGCAAGCAGATCAAGGGCTTCGACCTGCACGACGCCGTGCTGACCGGCATCGAAACCCGTACCTCTTCGCCGCTGCGCATCACCCGCGGTGCCGATATGCAGAGCCTCAACGTCAAGGGTCTGTTCCCCGCCGGTGAAGGCGCAGGGTATGCCGGTGGGATTCTTTCCGCCGGGGTCGACGGCATTCGCATTGCCGAAGCCCTGGCCCGGAGCATGCTGGGCATCGAAAGCTCAGAGGCTTAGCCTGATAATCGAGGGTTGGCGGCTGTTGTGAATCGCAATGATTGCAGCCTCCAGCCCTTTATTTTCGAGACAAAAAGAAACGTCCTACAATAAAAACAGACGATTCCTGCAACGCCAAGTTACATAGCTGACAGACATGCATTCCTGCCAAGTACGCTCGCTCTCTTAGAACAAAAAAGAATATAACTTTTGTTTTATAAACCTGATTCACAGGTTAGGGTGACAGACCTTTTGCATGAATATGGAGCGCACCCTTTGCCTCTGCGTAGCACGTTTACCCGTTTTTTTCAGCTGGAGGCCGCCAGTGGCCTGTTGCTGATCGCCGCTGCCGTCCTGGCCCTGATCATCAATAATTCGCCACTGTCCGGCGCGTACAACGCTTTTCTGGAAATCCCGGTCGTCGCCCAGTTCGGCGCCGTAAAGATCGCCAAGCCCCTGCTGCTATGGATCAACGACGGCCTGATGGCGCTGTTCTTCCTGATCATTGGCCTGGAGGTCAAGCGTGAGGTTCTGGAAGGCCATCTGTCGAAACTCTCACAGATCATCCTGCCAGGTGCGGCGGCCATTGGCGGGATGGTGATCCCGGCGTTGGTCTTTACCGCACTCAATTACGACAGCCCGGCAGCCATGACCGGCTGGGCGATTCCCATGGCCACCGATATCGCCTTCGCCCTCGGCGTACTGGCGCTGCTCGGCAAGCGCGTACCGGTGTCGCTGAAACTGTTCCTGATGACCCTGGCGATCATCGATGACCTGGGTGCGATCATCGTTATCGCGGTCTTCTACTCCAGCGACCTGTCAGGCATGGCGCTGACGCTGGCGGCGGCGTCGATCATCACCCTGATCGCCATGAATCGCCTGGGCGTGGTGAAGCTGGCGCCGTACCTGCTGATCGGTCTGGTGCTCTGGGTATGCGTGCTCAAGAGCGGCGTACATGCGACATTGGCGGGCGTCATTCTGGCGTTCTGCATTCCTCTGCGTACGCGCCACGAGGAAGCCTCACCGGCGCTTACCCTGGAACATTCCCTGCACCCTTGGGTGGCCTACGCCATTCTGCCGCTGTTTGCCTTCGCCAATGCCGGGGTATCGCTCAAAGACGTGACGCTGGATAACTTTATTCATCCCGTACCTTTTGGCATCGCTTTGGGCCTGTTGCTCGGCAAGACCGTTGGAGTCTTCGGCCTGACCTGGCTGGCAGTCAAATGCCGCATGGCCACACTGCCGATCGGCGCGGGCTGGGGCCAGGTGTTCGGCGTCGCCATTCTGTGTGGCATCGGTTTCACCATGAGCCTGTTCGTCGGCTCCCTGGCCTATGTACCGGGGATCAGCGAGTTTGCCGGTGAAGACCGCATGGGGATTCTGACGGGGTCGATTCTGTCGGCGTTTATCGGCTATGGGGTAATGGCGTTTTTTAGCCGAAAACCTCATCCCTGATACGACCCGATCCGCAGGAGCCGGCTCCTGCAAATGGTTCGGCATGCGATTTCAATTGGCAAAAAAAATCCCGGCCTCTGGACCGGGATTTTTTATGGGCTGGCTTTAATACTCAATGAGTGACGCGGCTGGTGCCGTTGAGGGTCATGATGCGTACGCGTTCGCCGACCCGGAAAATCTCGTTTTCCTGAACCTGCTGCACATAGGCACGCATGCTGCCGTCATCCTCACGAACAGTGATCTCGACACCCTGGGTACGGGTCAGACCTTCTTCGGTCATCGAACCCAACAGGCCGCCGGCCACTGCGCCGACTACAGCCATGACGATACTGCCGCGACCGCCGCCGACGGCGCTGCCGCCGACACCACCGACAATCGCACCGGCACCGGCACCGATTGGCGTCTTGGTGCCTTCAATCTTCACCGGGCGCAGCGACTCAATGGTTCCCAGACGAACGGTTTGTACAGCCCGCGCTTCATCGCGGGAATACGAATCGCCGGTCAGACTCGAAGTACAGCCGCTGAGCGCCATCACCATCGCAGTGAATGAAGCAGCCAGCAAAGCAGACTTGCGCATATAGATACCTCCAGGGTGAACAGATGCCCATTAGACTCCGCGTCCTGAACACTGTCACGCCTCTCTATCTTTAATTAATGTTTATTCAGCCGATATACAGCGGCTCAAGGTGCAAGCCGCTCACGCAGCCAGCTGTCGCCCTGCAAACGATAGTTCAAACGGTCATGCAGGCGGCTCGGACGGCCCTGCCAGAACTCGATACGCTCCGGCAGCAGGCGATAGCCCCCCCAGTGCTCCGGGCAGTGCGGCTGGCTGTCACTGAAGCGTGCCTGGGTGTCCTTGAGCAGGCTTTCCAGTTCCTCACGATCGGCGATCACCTGGCTCTGGGGCGAGGCCCATGCCCCCAGGCGACTGCCCAGCGGACGGACCTGGTAGTAGGCGTCGGACTCTTCAGGTGAGACCTTGACCACCCGCCCCTCGATACGAACCTGGCGCTCCAGAGTCGGCCAGAAGAACGTCATGGCGGCGAACGGGTTGGCGATCAGTTGTTCACCCTTGGCGCTGTCGTAGTTGGTGAAAAACGTAAAGCCCTGCGCATCCAGCCCCTTGAGCAGCAATACCCGACAGTGCGGACGACCAGCCTGGTCGACTGTCGCCAACGTCATTGCGTTGGCTTCCACCGGCTTCTGCTCGGTCTGCACCGCTTCGTCGAACCAGCGATGGAACAGCGCAAACGGCTCGTCCGGCGCCTGTGCTTCTGCCAGACCATCGCGAGCATAATCACGGCGCATATCGGCCAGGGGTTGGGTCATGACGTCCTATCCTTCGTTAAAAGTATCCGTGGTCAGTTGCTGCTGGCCTGATCGCCGGTCGCCTTCTTTGCCGTCTTGGCAGGAGCGGCTTTGGCGGGGGCGGCTTTCTTGGCCGGAGCAGCCTTCTTGGTTGCAGGTGCCTTGGCGGTAGACGGTGCTGCTTTCTTGTCGGTCGCAGCCTTGGCCGGCGCTTTTACCGCTGGCTTGGCGGCCACTGGAGCAGCGGCAGCGGCTGGCGCGGCCTGGGTGCTTTGTACAGCAGCCAGGGTCGGCGCCTGGGGAATCTCGTATTTGGCCATCAGCACCGCCATAGTGTTCTGCGGCGTCATGAATATCTCAATGCGACGGTTCAGCGCACGGCCCTGTACGCTGTCATTGGCTGCACGGGGCATCGCCGACCCCATGCCGCGCAGGCTCAGGCGATTACGCTCCAGGCCGCTGAGACGGAAGATTGCCGCTACGGACTGGGCGCGCTGCTGGCTGATCTGCTGGTTGAGGTCTGCGCCGCCGACAGCATCGCCGTGCCCCAGTACCAATACTGCGGTTTTTGGATCACCTTCGACCAGCTTGGCCAGGCGGGTAATCGGACCCAGGGTTACCGGCAGCAACAGGGCCGGGCGGTTCGGGTTGAAGGAGCTGTCGATAGGCGCGGTGATGACCAACAGATCGTCGCGGCGCTCGAGTTCGAACGGGCTGTCCTTGATCGCCACACGCAGACGCGGTTCGTAATCATCGAGCCAGGCCTTGGTCACCTTGGGGTCGATGACCACTGCCGCCGCCTTGGGCTGATCGGCCTGCTTGGCGTCGCTACCAAACGGCCACCACCACTTGCTATCGCTGTCAGCCTTGGCTACCGCAGCAGGTGCGGCTGGCTTGGCTGCGACTGCTGGCTGGGCCGGGGCGTCGGCCTTGGCAGCGGCGCCATCCGAGCCGAACGGCCAATACCAGTGCTTCACATCCGCCGTATCAGCCTTGTCAGCCGACGTGGCGACTTGCTGGGCTGTGGCAGGCTTGGTGTCGGAGCTGCCAAACGACCACCAGCTATGGCCGGTGTCGTCAGCAACGTCCTTCTGAGGAGTTTGCGCACACCCCGCAGCAGTGGCGAGGCAAAAGGCGATGGCAAGGCTTTTATTGAGTGACATGGGGTGACCCGCAAAAAATGGTAAGCGAATAAAGGAAACGGCAGAGAGCCCGTATAACACGCATAAACAGACTCTTGGAAAGGGAAACCGTCACACGGTTCCTGTAACAGGGTATTAACTGACAATCGGTATGAAACAAGTACTTATGATGAATACTTATTGCAAACACTCACCCAGGACGCGCGCCAGCTTTTGCGCCCGCGGATCCATCAGCACATAAGGGCCGAGGGTGTTGGTGACAAAGCCAAAAGCGACCTCACGCTCAGGGTCGGCAAAGCCGATGGACCCGCCCGCGCCAGGATGACCGAAAGCCTTGGGGCCCAGACCATAGGTGGCATTGACGACGTCCGGCTGATCGAGCATGCAACCCAGGCCAAAGCGGGTCTGGGTCAGGAGAGTCAGGTCATCGCCCTGGCTGTGGGTGCGGGTCAGTTCGTTGAGCAACTCGGCTTCCAGAAGGCTGCCTTCGAGCAGGCCGGCGTAAAAACCGGCCAGACTGCGGGCATTGCCATGACCATTGGCAGCTGGCTGTTGCATGCGTCGCCATTCCGGCTTGTTGGTGCTGGTCATGATCGACGGCGGATTGGTAAAGGCCCGGGCGGTCATGGAGTTCGGCTCACGCATGGTGGTCTGCAGCAGGCGCTGTGCCGCTTCATCACCGGCATTGCCCTTGCTGCGAGCGATATGGGCGACCCGATGAAACTCCTCATCGGCCAGGCCGACATGGAAATCCAGACCCAAGGGCCGGGCAATCCGCGCAGCAATGGACTCACCCGGCCCGCGGCCATCAGCCCGGCGAATCATTTCCCCGACCAGCCAGCCGTAAGTGATGGCGGCATAGCCATGGCCCTGACCGGGCGTCCACCACGGCGTCTCGGCAGCCAGGGCGGCGGTCATGGCGTTCCAGTCATACAGGGCTTCGGCGGGCAGCAGTTCGTGCAAGGCCGGCAGACCGGCCTGATGGCACAGTAGATGGCGCAGGGTAATGCCTTGCTTGCCCGCCGCCGCGAACTCCGGCCATAGCCTGGCTACCGGTTCGTCGAGGTGCAGCTTGCCCTCGCCGACCAGTTGCAGGGCGGCAACGGCAGTAAAAGTTTTGGTACAGGAAAACAGATTGGCGATGGTATCGCTGTGCCAGACCTCAGTTCCGTCCTTGTCGGCAGTGCCGGCCCACAGGTCGACCACCGTCTGCCCGCCCACCTGAATACACAAGGCCAGCCCGCGCTCCTGAGGGTCATCGAAAAGCGCGGCGAACGCTTCGCGAACAGCTTCGAATTGCAGCTCGAAATGACCTTGGATCTGCATTCGCGGGTTCTCCTGACGGCGGGTGCACAAACAAAAAGTGGCGTGCATTGTTCCAGTGAAACGCCCCTTTGGGAACAGACGTCAGGATATCTCGCGGCGAAATGGCGGCAGCGCGTTGAGAATCGCCTTGCCGTAACGCTGAGTCACCAGACGCCGATCCAGCAACGTGATGGTGCCGCGATCCTGCTCGGTACGCAGCAGCCGGCCGCAGGCCTGAACCAGACGCAATGAGGCGTCGGGCACGGCGATTTCCATGAACGGGTTGCCACCACGCGCTTCGATCCACTCGGCCAGGGCCGCTTCCACCGGATCATCCGGCACGGCAAAAGGAATTTTGGCGATCACCACGTGCTCGCAATAGGCGCCGGGCAAGTCCACGCCTTCGGCGAAACTGGCCAGGCCGAACAACACGCTGGAATCGCCGCCATCGACCCTGGCCTTGTGCTTGTTGAGGGTTTCCTGCTTGGACAGGTTGCCCTGAATGAACACCTGCTTGCGCCAGTCCCGCTCCAGGCCGTCGAACACGTCCTGCATCTGCTTGCGCGAAGAGAACAGCACCAGGGTGCCCCGGGAGCCTTCCACCAGATTTGGCAGCTCGCGAATGATCGCCGCAGTATGGGCGGCGGCATCGCGAGGATCGGCCTTGAGGTCCGGCACCCGCAACACACCGGCATCGGCATGATGGAACGGGCTCGGCACCACCGCCGTCACCGCGCCCTTGGGCAGGCCGGCACGCATGCGATAGCGGTCGAACTTGCCCAGAGCGGTCAGGGTTGCCGAGGTCACCAGGGCACCATAGGCGACGTTCCACAGGTTGCGTCGCAGCATTTCAGCAGCCAGGATCGGGCTGGCGTTGACCTCGATATCAAACAGCGAACCGCTGTCGGCCAGGGTCAGCCAGCGCGCCATGGGCGGGCTGTCTTCCGGGTCTTCGGCGGTAAAGGCCGTCCACAACTCCCAGTTACCGTGGGCGCGGGCCAGCAGGCTGCCGAACAGCGGGTACCACTCCTCGGCCTGATGACTGGCAATGCCGATATTGACCTCACCGTCCATGCCTTCCTTGAGCAGGTCGGCCAGGCGGGTGAACAGATCGTCGAGACGGGCAAAGCCCTTTTTCAACTCGATACCCATCTCGCGGATATGCTCGGGCACCACACCGCCGATGAAGCGATGGCGCGGCCGCTCGCGGCCTTCCATGTCTTCACCGGCGCGGAAGTCAGCCAATTGCTCGCAGGCACTGAACATGAACTGTTGCTGGCCCTTGATCTCCCGGGCCAGTTCCGGCACCTGTTCGATCAGCTTGCCCAGGTCTCCCGGCAGGGGGTGTTGAGCCAGCAGCTTGGTAAGATTTTTTGCCGTCTGCTCCAGCCAATCGGCGGTGGAGCGCAGCCGGGTGTAGTGGGCGAAATGGCCGATAGCCTTGTCCGGCAGGTGGTGGCCTTCGTCGAAGACGTACAGGGTATCCCTGGGATCGGGCAATACAGCACCGCCGCCCAGGGCCAGGTCGGCCAGGACCATGTCGTGGTTGGTGACAATCACATCGACTTTGCCCATGCCTTCGCGAGCCTTATAGAAGGCGCACTGCTGAAAATTCGGACAATGACGGTTGGTGCACTGGCTGTGGTCGGTGGTCAGGCGCGCCCAGTCCTGATCTTCCAGAGCCTGGGGCCAACTGTCGCGGTCGCCGTCCCATTTATTGCCGGCGAGCTTCTCGATCATGCTGGTGAACAGCTTCTGACTGGCCTCATCGACCTCGATCTTGAAGCCTTCTTCTTCGAACAGCTGTGCTGTAGCGTTGGCCGAGTCGCCCTCTTGCAGGAGCATGTCGAGCTTGGACAGGCACATGTAGCGCCCGCGCCCCTTGGCCAGGGCGAAAGTGAAATTCATGCCGCTGTTGCGCATCAGCTCGGGCAGATCCTTGTAGACGATCTGCTCCTGCAGGGCGACAGTGGCGGTGGCGATGACCAGACGCTTGCCTGCGGCCTTGGCCGTGGGAATGGTGGCTATGGCATAGGCCACGGTCTTGCCGGTACCGGTGCCCGCTTCCACCGCGACCACAGCCGGGTCGCCAGAGCGCCGCCCTTCCTCATCGGTTTCGATATCACCCAGCACCTTGGCGACCTCAGCGATCATCAAACGCTGGCCATAACGTGGCTTGAGGCTCTTGGCTTCGAGGAAACGCGAATAGGCGCCCTGAATCTGGGATTTGAGTTCGGTACTGATCATGGCTTGGGGCGCTACAAATATGCTGGATAAATTCTCAGTAGTTCTGAGAGGTCGCTATCATACCTCGCTAAATCCATCCGCGCAGAACGGAGTACCTGATGACACCCTTTTCCCTCGTCTACACCCTGCATGTCCTCGCCGCCCTGGCCTGGGTCGGCGGCATGTTTTTCGCCTGGATGGTCCTGCGCCCGGCGGCCGTCGCCGCGCTGGAGGGCCCGCCACGCCTGAAATTATGGCTGAATGTGTTCCCGCGCTTTTTCGTCTGGGTCTGGCTGGCCGTGGTAATTTTGCCGATCAGCGGTATCGGCATGATCCAGTTGCAATTCAGCGGTTTCGAAACCGCACCGCGCTACGTACAGGTGATGATGGGCCTGTATGTCGTGATGGTTGCCCTGTTCATCCGCATCCAGGGCCTGCAACTGCCGGAGCTGCGTCGAGCGGTGGAGGCGGAACAGTGGGCTGAGGGCGCTGCGACGTTGGGCCGGATTCGGCGGCTGGTGGGGAGTAACCTGATTATCGGCCTCGCGGTGGTGGCGATTGCGGCGGCGCGGCCGATGTTTTAAGGCATATTGCCGTGAGGGACCGGCCGCAGGAGCCGGTTGCTGGCGATGGCATGAGTTCAGGCAACGCAGTCGTCGCCTGTTATACCGCTATCGCCAGCAAGCCGGCTCCTGTGAGGTCTCACTCCAACTCAAGGAATTGAGTTGGCTCTGATGATTTGCCGTTATTACAAATGCTGCACCGTCACCGAACCCGCCGAACCTTTGCCGCCAGGTTGCCCGGCTTCGCCAGTGCGACCGGCCTTGCCACCGTCGGCACGATAGACCAGACAGCCTTTCGAAGCGCCACCCTGACCGCCCTTGCCGCCTGCACCCGGTGCGCCACCGGCACCGCCGTCAACCTGCACCTTGATGCGCTCGGCGGTAAACTCCAGTGGCACTTCAAGCCTTACCTGACCACCTGCGGCGCCTTCATGGCCGTCGCCACCCCTGTCGCCATCGGAGCCTTTGCCCGCCTGCCCCCAGGTGCAACCCGGGGCCTTGCCGTTGCCGCCGTCCAGGCCGCTATAGCCCGGCGCACCGGTACCGCCGCGGGCATCCACCGCGAGCGTATCAGCTTTCAGATGCTCCAGGCGCAGCGTCAGGTTGCGCCCCGGCAACGCCGGTTTCTCGAAACTGCCAGCCGCGCCACGAGCGCTGATCTGGCTGCCGCTGCCCAGTTCGCCTTGCTTGACCGTCAGTTTGAACGCCGTCGGGCCGGGAACGATGGTGATGCGCGCCTCGCGACCCAGTTTCAATTCGCCAACATTCATTTCGGTGACTTTGGCCGGAACCCACAAGGTTGCACCGTCGGCGACTTCCAGACGATCCAGTTGCAGAACGCTGTTATTGCCGGGCAGGCGCATGAAGGAATTGGGCTGCACATTGATGGATTGGGCCATCGCCAGGGGGCTGCACAGCGCAGCGAGCAGACAGAGACTACGCATGGCTGATTTCCTGCGATGGACGAAAAAAGGATTGCAGATGGAACATGCCAAAACACAGGATTTGCAGACGATCGCGCCAAGGATGGGCTCGTGCACGCAGATCGCTGTTGAAAAACAGCACCTCAAGCACGTGGATCAGCAGCATAAGGCCGCCAGCCAGCTTGAGCAGTATCTCGAAAGGGCTTGGCAGTTCGATAGCCAGGCTCACCAACACCACCAGCCAGAAGGCCAGCGTCAACACTTTCCCCATGCCCCAAAACAGCTTCATTACATGCCCCTGGTTATAGTTTTTCTGCGAACGCTTCCTATTGGGAACGCACAGTAACGGCTAGGGGGAAGAATATGCCAGCGCGGGGGTGAAATTTCATGTAGCCGGGAAGTGAACCGCCAGGCGGTTTCAGAAAAGAGCGGGCCCGGCAGCAAGCCGGGCCCGTCTGTTTACAGCAAGGGATCAACGGTTGATCTTGATTTCCACACGACGGTTCTGCGCACGGCCATCAGCGGTCTTGTTGTCCGCGACCGGGCGGCTTTCGCCAAAACCTTCGACGGAAACGAACTCACTACGCGGGATGCCCGAGCTGACCAGGTAATCGGTCACCGAAGCGGCACGCTTCTGCGACAGTTTCTGGTTGTAGGCATCGCTGCCAACGCTGTCGGTATGGCCACTGACGTGCAGTTGCGCAGTCGAAGCTTCGCGTTTCAGGCGAGTGGCAATGACGTCGAGTTTTTTCTTGTCAGCGGCGGTCAGCTTGGCCGAGTCGAACTCGAACAGCACGTCGCGGATGACAATCACTTCCTCGCGGGACGAAGTGACCGGCTCAACCGGCACCGGCGCCGCTACAGGCGGTGGTGGTGGCGGGCAACCATCGGCATCGACCACTACGCCCTTAGGCGTGTTCGGGCATTTGTCACGGCTGTTCGGTACGCCGTCGCCATCATCATCGCCATCGCCATGCACCCAGCAATAGGCACCGGCCATGACACCCACCGCCCCACCCAGACTCGCCGCGACCGCAGCAGTCTGGAAGGCACCGACAGCAGCGCCACCCAACGCGCCACCCGCAGCGCAAATCGGCCAGTCAGTCTTTTGCAAGCCAGCGCAACCCGTCAGGACGCTGGTAACGAGAAGCAGAGGTAACGCCGTGCGCAACATTCTCATATGTTTTTCTCCTAATAGTCGGCCCACCGCCGCTCAAGGATTAAAGACGGCACTTGGCCATAACGCCAGCTTTATCCCGTGTTTCCGGGAGATTGCACTCATTTTTATACTTTTCGTCACCCAGCTCTGGAAAACGCTGAACGATTCATTTCGCCAGCAGTCAACGGCGCCGTAAAAAGCGCTTTCCAGAAATCAGGTGCAGTGAGACTAGGCCACGATCCCGGAGCGAGCTAGTCTTGCCATTCCAGACGAGGATTTTTGATGACCGAAGGTTTTTCCACCCGCACTCCCCAACAGGCCATGGCGGCCCTGCTCGACCGTTATGCGCCTGAACGCCTGCTGCTGGTCGGCAGCCAGGCTTTCCCGGCATTGCAGGCGTTTCGCGAGGCGCACCCCGACAGCCATGTGTTCCAGGCCATGCCCGGACCGCTATCGGCGGAACTTGCCGGGCAACGCTTCGACCTGGCCCTGGTGGTGGACTGCCTGGAGCACATCCCCAAGCGCATCGGCCTGGAATTGCTCGGCGGCATCCGTAACCTCAACGCCAGTCGCATCGCCGTACTGGCCGACCTGCACGCCTGCGGCTGGCAGGACACCGACTTCTACTCCCTGGCCCTGCAAGTCAGCGAACGCTTCGCCCGGGATGAACAGGTCCTGTCCCTGTACACCTACGACTTGCGCGAATACAAGCAAGTCCCCGACTGGTTAAACGCGAAGTTCTGGGCCAATCCGGAGAATTTTGGCAAGTATTGGTGGTAAATCATGAGTAGCACTATTTGTCCCTGCGGCAGCGGGGATCTGTTGCTGGCCTGTTGCGGCCACTTCCATGCCGGGCAGCCCGCGCCCTGTGCCGAGAAACTGATGCGTTCGCGCTACAGTGCCTATGTGTTGGGCCTGATCGATTATCTGGTGGCGACGACCTTGCCGGTGCAGCAGGCCGGGCTGAACCGCGAGTCCATCAGTCAGTGGAGTGCCCAGAGCACCTGGCTGGGCCTGGAGGTGGAAAGCGCCGAGGTGTTCGGCGGCAAGCCCGAGCACGCTTTCGTCACGTTTACCGCACGCTGGCACGACAACGACGGCGAGCACAGCCATCGCGAGCGTTCGTCGTTCGTGCAGAATCAGGGCCGTTGGTACTTTATCGACCCGACCGTGCCGCTCAAGGCCGGGCGCAATGACGCCTGCCCGTGCGGCAGTGAGCAGAAATTCAAGAAGTGCTGCGCCGGCTTCGTCTGACCCGCACCTCTAGCGCAGTTTCAGGTGGGACGTGTCCGGCGCAGGTGCGCCCGCCGCTTTCTTCGCCTGGCCCATGTCGCTGCCGGCAGGTGCCAGGCTCAGTTGTGACAGATCCAGGTTCAACGCCGCCACGGGCGGTTTCGGGTCTTGCATATTGGCGCCGACCTCAGCGATTGCCAGATTGGGCGCATCGACGTCGACAAAGGCGGCCATGTAGACGTCACGCGGCTTGATCTGCAAGCGCCCTGGTTTAACGGCTGGGCCAGGCGCGACCGGCAGATAACCGCGCTCATCCGGCGCAGGCGCCAGTTCGACCTCCTCCATCGGCAATTCCATGTCCACTACTTCGACCAAAGCACCGGCACGCTCCAGAGTCGAGCGGTATTTCTCGGCGGCGGCCTTGTCGAGATTGTTCTTGAGTACCAGTCGCCGTCCGGAGAACAACAGTGCCAGGCGCTGGGCATCGGCCTGGAACAATTTGCCCAGATTTGCCTGTACCCTGTCCAGCTGGGCACCGGGGACGATCTGGCCGCTGAAGACGATTTCGTAAAGAGTCATGGAAGCACGCTCGAGTTGCACACAGGCACGAGTATGGCGCAGGCTCGATTCCTGCAACAACCGCCAGCAACCAATTGCCGGTTCCCGGAGCCAGTTCATGTTTTTTCAGGTGCATCTTCTTAAAACTGTCAGCCTCGCGCTGCTGCTCGCCAGTCTGACCGGCTGCGCCAGCTGGTTCAGCCGTTATGAAGAGCCTGAAGTACATCTACTCAAAGTCCAGGTGGTGAAGGCGCATCTGCTGGAGCAAAGCTTCAAGCTGCATTTTCGCATTGATAACCCCAACGACCGGGGCATGTGGGTGCGTGGGCTGAGTTACAAGATCCTGCTCAACGATGTGCAACTGGCCGAAGGCGAATACGAAGACCGCTTCCGGGTTGCGCCCCACACCAGCAAATACTTCGTCATCCCGATCAAAACCAACCTGTGGCAACACCTCAAGTACCTGGCCAAATTGCTGGAAAAACCACGCAATCCGATCCACTACCGCCTCGAAGGCAAGCTCAAGACCGGATTATTCTTCGGCCGCAGCGTGCGTATTGAGCGCGATGGCGAGATAATCCCCGGAGATTTGATTCCGGAGATCCCCAAATGAACCAGCAACCCCATGTACATGGCCCTGATTGCAATCACGACCACGACCATCATGACCACGATCACGGCCATGTGCACGGTCCCAACTGCGGCCATGCCCATCAGGAGCCGGTGCGCAACGCCCTGAAGGACGTTGGCCGCAATGATCCCTGCCCATGCGGCAGCGACAAGAAATTCAAGAAATGCCACGGCGCGTAACGCTTCGTGCATAACGCAGCGGCCTCTGTCACGGGAGGCCGCTTTAATTGGCGCCTGCGACCCGGCGTCGCTGCGGCAAAATCCTGAAATAAACTCCTTCTCCCCGCTTGCGTGACGCCTGCCCGCTCACTAACGTAGCGCCTTTGCCCTTTATCCGCTGATCCCCCCTCAGGAGCTTCGTCATGGCCTCGCCATCCCTATCCCATTTTCTCCCCCGGTTCGGCTACGCCGCTGCCGTGGCAGGCTTGCTGAGTGTGTCGGGCTGTCAACTCGACGGCCATGGCAGCGACAGCGTGCCGCCCAATACCGGGGTCGTGGCGATCAAGGGCCTGGCGCAAAACGTTTCGGTGCGCCGCAATAATCTGGGTATGCCGCTGATCGAGAGCAGCACCTTTCACGATGCGCTGTTTACCCTCGGTTATCTCCATGCCAGCGACCGCATCAGCCAGATGGTCGCCATGCGTCTGCTGGCCCAGGGCCGCCTTGCCGAGCTGGAAGGCCCTGCGGCGCTGGATGTCGACCGCCTGATGCGCTCGGTGAACCTGCGCAAGAGTGCGGGCGATCTGTATAACGGCGCCTCACCCCGGCTCAAGCGTTTCTTCGAGGTGTATGCCCGAGGGGTCAACGCCTATCTGTTCCGTTATCGCGACAAGCTGCCCGCCGATCTGGCCGATGCCGGTTATATCCCGGAATACTGGAAGCCCGAAGACTCGGCACTGATCTTCAGCCTGCTGGATTTCAGCACCTCGGCCAACCTGCAACAGGAACTGGCCTCGCTGCAACTGGCGCAAAAGGTCGGCCTCGACAAGCTGGCCTGGCTGATGCCGACTTACCCTGACGAAGAATTGCCCCAGGCCGAAGCCGACAAGCTCAAGGGTGTCAACCTGAGCCAGGTGCAAGGCTTGGGTGACCTGAACAAGGCCGCTCTGCAACTCTCCGATCTGAATATGCTCAGCGTCGCCGCGTCGAATAACTGGGCGATCAGCCCGCAACGCAGCCGTACCGGCAAAAGCCTGCTGGCCAGCGACATGAACCTGCCCGCCGGCCTGCCCTCAGCGTGGAATTTCGTCGAGATCCGCGCACCGAAATACCAGGCCGCAGGTGCCACCATCGCCGGTTTGCCGCTGCTGTTGAGCGGCTTCAACGGCAAGCTGGCCTGGGGCATGACGGCGGTCAAGGGTGACAATCAGGATCTGTTTCTCGAGCAGCTCAAGCGCGAAAACAATCGCCTGATGTATATGGCCAATGGCAAATGGCAACCCGCCGTGGCCCACGAGGAAACCTTCTTCGTCAAAGGCGGCCGCCCGGTTCGCGAAGCTTTCTACGAAACCCGTCACGGTGCGCTGCTCAACAGCGCCATTGGCGAGCGCAGCAGCCCGGTACAAGCCGTGGTTCTGAACAGCGGCCTGGGCCTGGCCCTGCAAGTGCCGGACTTGAAAGACGACAAGAGCCTGGATGCCTACTTCGACCTGTCCCGCGCGCCCACCGTCGAACGCGCGTTCGACAAGAGCCGCGAGATCCGTTCCATCGCTCTGAATATGGTCTTCGCCGATGCGTCCAATACCGGCTGGCAAGTCACCGGACGCTACCCGAACCGCCGTGATGGCCTCGGCCTGCTGCCGTCGCCGGGCTGGGACAGCCGCTACGACTGGGACGGTTTTGCCGATCCGATGCTGCATCCGTACGACCAGGACCCGCAGCAAGGCTGGATCGCCACGGCCAACCAGCGCACCGTGCCCAAGGGCTACGGCATGCAACTGTCCAACTCCTGGTTTGCCCCCGAGCGCGCCGAGCGCATCGCCGAACTGGCGGGCAGTGGCAAGCAGGACAGCCGCAGCCTGATTGCCATGCAGTATGACCAGACCACTACGTTCGCCGCCAAGCTGAAGAAGATGTTCGAAGCCCCCGGCATGGCCAAGCCCCTGCAACAGGCCATCGATGCGCTGCCCGAGGCCGAACGCGGCAAGGCCCGTGAAGCCTATTCACGCCTGATGGCCTTCGACGGCAAGCTCAGCGCCACCTCGGCCGATGCTGCACTGTATGAACTGTTCCTGCAGGAAAGCAGCAAGCAGATTTTCCTCGACGAGCTTGGCCCGGAAACCAGCCCGGCCTGGAAAGCCCTGGTGGCAGGCGCCAATCTCGCCTACTCGGCCCAGGCCGACCACTTGCTGGGGCGTGAAGACAGCCCGTTCTGGGACGACCTGAAAACCCCGCAGAAAGAAGACAAACCGACAATCCTGGCGCGCAGCCTGGCCGCGGCAATCACTGCGGGCGACAGCCAGCTCGGCGGCGATCACAAGGCCTGGCAATGGGGCAAGCTGCACCGCTACAGCTGGACCGCCCAGAGCAATCAATTGGCCAAAGCCCTGGGTCAGAGCACTGACAGCGGCCTGAATCGCGGCCCGTTCCCGGCGGGTGGCGACCAGAGCACACTGAACACCTCGGCCTACAACTGGGGTCAGGACTTCGATGCCCGTTCAGTGCCGGCATTGCGCATGATCGTCGACTTCGGTCTGAACGAGCCGCTGATGGGCCAAAGCGGTGCAGGCCAGTCCGGCAACCCGGCCAGCCCGAACTTTGCCAATGGCATCGAGCCCTGGCTCAAGGCCCAGTACATGTCGATCCCGCTGCAACCGCAGAACCTGGAGCAGGCGTTTGGCAAGCAGCGGTTAACCCTGACGCCTGGGAAATAATCCTCGGCTATCGAATGGCCTCAACCCGATGATTTGGAATGAGGTTATGCAGGAGCTGTCGAAGGCTGCGAAAGCGGTGGGTCAGATACGCCCATTCGCAGCCTTCGGCAGCTCCTACAGGTTCGGCGTGTACCGCGCGACAGCAAATTCCAACGTTACCCCACGGCCCAAAGCTGGCCAAGCTGGTAACGCGCCAGTAACTTAAAGCCGCACTTCGACAGTGCCGCCCGAGCAATCCAACTGAATCGCTCTTTGCCCGATATTGGTGCGCCATGTATTCTGCGCCCCTTTTTGGGACTTTCACATCTTGCCGCGATGGTGGCTTTCTGCCGTTGGATGCGCCGAAATTCCACCTAAGTCAGCATTGCGACAACTGCTTACATTTAAAACGCATGTTCGCCTGTTTGGTTCGGAACTTGCTATCGTCTCACGGTCTGGCCCTGCCGGTAGCAGGCCTCGCGTGATCCTAACGCTCAATTTGGTTTTAAGGACTGAACGATGAAAAAAGCATGGCTGACTCTCTCTGCATTGGCGATCTGCCTCGCCGCTGGCAATGCAATGGCCAAGGAATACAAGGAGCTGCGCTTCGGTGTTGACCCGTCTTACGCCCCTTTCGAATCGAAAGCCGCTGACGGTAGCCTGGTTGGCTTCGACATCGACCTGGGCAATGCCATCTGTGCCGAGCTGAAGGTCAAGTGCAAATGGGTCGAAAGCGATTTCGACGGCATGATCCCTGGCCTGAAGGCCAACAAGTTTGACGGTGTCATTTCGTCGATGACCGTGACCGAAGCACGCCAGAAAGTCATCGACTTCTCCAGCGAACTGTTCTCCGGCCCAACCTCCCTGGTGTTCAAAAAGGGTGCAGGCTTCACCGCTGACCCTGCGAGCCTCAAAGGCAAGACCGTAGGCTACGAGCAAGGCACCATCCAGGAAGCCTACGCCAAGGCCGTACTGGACAAGGCTGGCGTCACTACCAAGGCCTACGCCAACCAGGACCAGGTTTATGCTGACCTGACTTCCGGTCGTCTGGACGCTTCGGTACAAGACATGCTGCAAGCTGAACTGGGCTTCCTGAAATCGCCAGCCGGTGCCGACTACGAAGTCAGCAAGCCAATCGACGATCCTCTGCTGCCGGCCAAGACTGCGATCGGCATCTCCAAAGGCAACAAGGATCTCAAGGCCCTGCTCGACAAAGGCATCAAAGCGCTGCATGACGACGGCAAATACGCCGAAATCCAGAAGAAGCACTTTGGCGACCTGAACCTGTATAGCGGTAAGTAACACCCTGACGCCCATCGACACGGCGATGTCCCACTGCCGTCCTCGATGGGCGTTTTGTTTTATTGACCGCAAAGGCGAGATCCATGCTCGAAGCGCTTATGCAAAACCTGGGACTGTCGGCATTCAGCTTGAAAGGCTTCGGCCCGCTGTTGCTCGCAGGCACCTGGATGACCATCAAATTATCCGTACTGTCGCTGATCGTGAGCATCGTGCTCGGCCTGATCGGCGCCAGTGCCAAGCTGTCCGGCTCGGTGCTGTTGCGTGCACCGGCCCAGCTCTACACCACCCTGATCCGCGGCGTGCCGGATCTGGTGCTGATGCTGCTGATTTTCTATAGCCTGCAAACCTGGCTCAGCGGCATCACCGACGCCCTGGAATGGGATTACATCGAGATCGACCCGTTTGCGGCCGGGGTCATTACCCTGGGCTTCATCTACGGCGCCTATTTCACCGAGACCTTCCGTGGCGCGATCCTCGCGGTGCCACGTGGTCAGGTCGAAGCTGCAACTGCCTACGGCCTCAAGCGCGGCCAGCGCTTTCGCTACGTGGTGTTTCCGCAAATGATGCGTTTCGCCCTGCCGGGTATCGGCAATAACTGGCAAGTGCTGCTCAAGGCCACCGCCCTGGTATCCATCATTGGCCTGGCCGATCTGGTCAAGGCGTCTCAGGATGCCGGCAAGAGCACTTACCAGCTGTTTTACTTCCTGGTCCTGGCGGCCCTGATCTACCTGCTGATCACCAGTGCCTCGAACTTCGCCCTGCGCTGGGCTGAACGGCGCTACTCGGCAGGCAGCCGGGAGGCACAACGATGATCGAACTACTCCAGGAGTACTGGCGGCCCTTCCTTTATAGCGACGGGCAGCACATCACCGGCCTGGCCATGACCCTGTGGCTGCTCAGTGCATCCATCGCCATCGGCTTCCTTGTGTCGATCCCACTGTCCATCGCAAGGGTATCGAACAAGCGTCTGGTGCGCTGGCCGGTGCAGTTCTACACCTATCTGTTCCGCGGCACGCCGCTGTATATCCAGTTGCTGATCTGCTACACCGGCATCTACAGCATTGCTGCCGTACGCGCCCAGCCGCTGCTCGACGCGTTCTTTCGCGATGCCATGAACTGCACCATCCTGGCTTTCGCCCTGAACACCTGCGCCTACACCACGGAGATCTTTGCCGGGGCCATCCGCAACATGTCCCACGGAGAAGTCGAAGCGGCCAAGGCCTATGGTCTGACCGGCTGGAAGCTTTATGCCTACGTGATCATGCCTTCGGCCCTGCGTCGTTCGTTGCCTTATTACAGCAACGAAGTGATCCTGATGCTGCATTCGACCACCGTGGCCTTCACCGCCACCGTGCCGGACATCCTCAAGGTGGCCCGTGACGCCAACTCGGCGACCTTCATGACTTTCCAGTCGTTCGGCATCGCCGCGCTGATCTACCTGACAGTCACGTTCATTCTGGTCGGTCTGTTCCGCCTTGCCGAACGTCGCTGGCTAGCCTTCCTCGGCCCGTCTCACTAGGACCTGCCTGAATGCGTCATCTGACTCACGATCTGCTCGCCCCCGTGCCCGGCACCGCGCGGCAGATCCACAGTTTTCATTACGGCCCGCAAGGCGGCGCCTGCAAGATTTACATCCAGGCCTCGCTGCATGCCGACGAGTTGCCCGGCATGTTGGTGGCCTGGTACCTGAAACAGCGCCTGGCCGAGCTCGAAAGCGCAGGGCGCCTGCTGGGCGAGATCGTGGTCGTGCCCGTGGCCAACCCGATCGGCCTGGAACAGGTGCTGATGGACATCCCCCTGGGCCGCTACGAACTGGAAAGCGGGCAGAACTTCAATCGTCTGTTCGTGGACTTGAGCCTGCAGGTCGGCGATGACATCGAGGACCGTCTCAATGACGACCCGGCGCATAACATTGCCCTGGTTCGCCAGAGCCTGCGCGCCGCCCTCGAAGCCCAGGTGGCCGGCACCCAGCTGCAATCCCAGCGTCTGACCCTGCAACGTCTGGCCTGCGATGCCGACATGGTGCTGGACCTGCACTGCGATTTCGAATCCGTCGAACACCTGTACACCACGCCCGAAGCCTGGAAAAAGGTCGAGCCGCTGTCGCGCTACCTCGGTGCCCAGGCCAGCCTGCTGGCGACCGACTCCGGCGGTCAGTCCTTCGACGAGTGCTTTACATTGGTCTGGTGGCAATTACAGGAACGTTTCGGCCACCGTTTCAACCTGCCCATGGGCAGTTTTTCGGTGACCCTGGAGCTGCGCGGCCAGGGCGACGTCAATCACGCCCTGGCCAGTCGCGACTGCCAGGCGCTGATCAACTACCTGATTCACTTTGGCGCCATCAGCGGTGATATCAGCATCCCGCCGCAACTGCTCTATCCGGCCACGCCACTGGCTGCCGTCGAACCGGTCGCCACGCCGGTCGGCGGCCTGCTGGTGTTCTGCACCCAGCCCGGCGAATACGTCGAGGCCGGACAATTGATCGCGGAAGTCATCGACCCCATCGGCGATGGCGTTACCCCCATCCATACGCTCAACGCAGGCCTGCTCTACGCCCGTTCGCTGCGACGCATGGCGACGGCCGGAATGGTCATTGCCCACGTCGCAGGCACCGAGGCCTACCGCAGTGGCTACCTGCTCTCTCCTTAAGGACTGCCTGTCATGTACAAACTGACCATCGATGGCCTGCATAAAAGCTATGGCGATCACCAAGTACTCAAAGGCGTCTCGCTCAAGGCCAGCAGCGGCGATGTGATTTGCCTGATCGGCGCCAGCGGCTCGGGCAAGAGCACCTTCCTGCGCTGCATCAACTTTCTCGAACAGCCCAATGACGGCGCCATGAGCCTGGATGGTGAACAGATCCGCATGGTCAGCGACAAGGGCGGCATGCGCGTCGCTGACCCGGATGAGCTGCAACGCATCCGTACGCGCCTGGCCATGGTGTTCCAGCACTTCAATCTGTGGGCACACATGACCGTGCTGGAAAACATCACCATGGCGCCGCGTCGGGTGTTGGGCATCTCCAGGCAGGAAGCCGAAGCACGGGCACACAAATACCTGGAAAAGGTCGGCCTGCCTGCCCGTGTTGCCGAGCAATATCCAGCGTTCCTCTCCGGCGGCCAGCAACAGCGTGTGGCGATTGCCCGGGCGCTGGCGATGGAACCGGAAATCATGCTGTTCGACGAACCGACCTCGGCGCTCGACCCGGAGCTGGTGGGCGAAGTACTCAAGGTGATTCAGGGCCTGGCCGAAGAAGGTCGCACCATGATCCTGGTAACGCACGAAATGGGTTTCGCGCGCAAGGTAGCCAATCAGGTGATCTTCCTGCACCAGGGCCAGATCGAAGAAGCCGGGCATCCGGATCAGGTGTTGAATACGCCGAAGAGCGAGCGGTTGCAGCAGTTCTTGAGTGGCAACCTCAAATAAGCTGAATTGGAATGAAGCCTTTGCAGGAGCTGCCGCAGGCTGCGAAAGCGGTGTTGAACCCTTCGCAGCCTTGGCCAGCTCCTACAGATTAGAGCCGACTCGCGACAGCCCCCTTTCATCGGTAAAACTATTCCCGGCACCCCGCTGTCTCTGACTTATCCCCTTTCAGAGCACAGCGCCGCGCATGGGCAAACCAACCGACTTCGCGCAGCAATGGTTTTCAGCCGCAGGCTGGAAGCCTTTCCCGTTCCAGAAAGAGGTGTGGACCGCCGTCAGGCGCGGCCAGTCCGGCCTGCTCCATGCCAGCACCGGTGCCGGGAAAACCTATGCCGTGTGGTTTGCCGCCCTCAATCGCTTCGCTCAGCCCGCCGCGCTCTCGGCTGACGACAAGCCGCGCAAGCGCAAACCCGTCGCCGCGCCCTTGCAGGTGCTGTGGATCACACCCATGCGCGCCCTGGCTGCCGACACTGCCCGGGCTCTTGAAGCACCGCTGCTCGAGCTGCAGATTCCCTGGAGCGTCGGCCTGCGCACCGGCGACACCAGCAGCAGCGAGCGAGCCAGGCAGGGCCGACGCTTGCCCTCAGCACTCATCACCACGCCGGAAAGCCTGACCCTGCTGCTGACCCGTGCCGATGCGCAAGGTATGTGCTCGAGCCTGAACATGGTCGTAGTCGATGAATGGCACGAGCTGATCGGCAACAAGCGTGGCGTGCAATTGCAGCTGGCTCTGGCACGCCTGCGTCAGTTCATCCCGAACCTGATTGTCTGGGGGGTGTCGGCCACTCTGGGCAACCAGAGCCACGCGCAACAGGTATTGGTCGGCGACAGCGGCATCAGCGTGCAAGGCAAGCTGAACAAACAGCTGATCGTCGATACCCTGCTGCCGCCCACCATCGACCGCTTCCCCTGGGCCGGGCATATGGGCCTGCGCATGCTGCCCCAGGTACTGGCCGAAGTGGACAGCAGCACCAGTTGCCTGCTGTTTACCAACACCCGTGCGCAATCGGAAATCTGGTATCAGGCCCTGCTCCAGGCCCGTCCCGACTGGGCAGGCCTCATCGCGCTGCATCATGGCTCGCTGTCGCGTGAGGTCCGTGACTGGGTCGAGCGGGCACTTAAACAGGGCCATCTGAAAGCCGTGGTCTGCACATCGAGCCTCGATCTGGGCGTGGATTTCCTGCCCGTAGAGCGCGTGCTGCAAATCGGCTCGCCCAAAGGCATTGCCCGCTTGATGCAGCGCGCAGGCCGCTCCGGCCACGCCCCCGGTCGGCCATCCCGGGTGACCTTGGTGCCGACCCATAGCCTGGAACTGGTGGAAGCTGCCGCCGCCCATGACGCCGTCGCAGCACGCATGATCGAAGGCCGGGAGTCGCCCTACAAGCCATTGGATGTATTGGTCCAGCATCTGGTGAGCATGGCGCTGGGCGGCGGCTTCCTGCCCGACGAGCTGTTGCAGGAGGTACGCAGCGCATGGGCCTATCGCGACCTTACGGACGAGGAATGGCAATGGGCCCTGGCATTTGTCCGCCATGGCGGTCACTCCCTGACCGCCTACCCCGATTACCGCCGCGTAGCACCCGACGAACACGGTATCTGGCGTGTGCCCGACGCTCATCTGGCACGGCGCCATCGCATGAGCATCGGAACCATCGTCAGCGATGCCAGTGTCAACGTGAAGTACTGGAAAAAAGGCGGCGGTGGCGGCTCTCTGGGCACGGTGGAGGAAGGTTTCATTGCTCGCCTCAAACCCGGCGACGGTTTTCTGTTCAGCGGCCGCCTGCTGGAACTGGTGCGAGTGGAGAACATGACCGCCTACGTGCAGCGCGCTACTCGCAAAAAGGCCGCTGTGCCGCGCTGGAATGGCGGGCGCATGCCGATGTCCAGTGAACTGGCCGAGGCGGTGGTGGCAAAATTCGACGCCGCAGCCCACGGCGAATTTCACAGCCCCGAGATGCTGGCCGTGCAATCATTGCTGCAAGTGCAACGACAATGGTCGGCACTGCCGCAACGGGACACCCTGCTGGCAGAAACCTTGAAGTCCCGGGAGGGCTGGCACCTGTTTCTCTACCCGTTCGCCGGGCGCCATGTGCACCTGGGTCTGGCCAGCCTGCTGGCCTGGCGCCTGAGCAAGCACCACCCGCTGACCTTCTCCATTGCCGTCAATGACTACGGCTTCGAGCTGCTGAGCGCCAGCGAAGTGGACTGGCCCAACCAGGTGAACGCCGGGTTGTTCAGTCCGGAACACCTGCTGGAAGACATTCTCGCCAGCCTCAATGCCGGTGAACTGGCGTTGCGCCGCTTCCGGGAAATCGCCCGCATTGCCGGCCTGGTGTTTTCCGGCTACCCCGGCGCGCCGAAGAGTAACCGGCAGCTGCAGGCGTCCAGCGGGCTGTTCTTCGAGGTGTTTCGGCAGTACGACCCGAGCAATCTGCTGCTGACTCAGGCCGAGCAGGAAGTGTTGCGCCAGGAACTTGACCTGAACCGCCTGGAGCAGTCGCTACACCATATCAATCAGTGCCGACTGGACCTGCACAGTATAAAGCGCCCGACACCCATGGCCTTTCCGCTGTTGGTCGAGCGCATGCGTGAAAGCCTGACCACGGAGAAACTGGCAGACCGCATCGCCCGTATGGTCGGCGACCTGGAAAAAGCCGCAGGGCCGCAGGCCAGGTCATGAAGCCTTACCTGCCGGTGAACCTCGCCGGGGCGGAACTCTGGTTATTGGCAGATAAAGCCGTCTATTACCCCGAACATCGCGCCCTGCTGATCGCCGATATTCATCTGGGCAAGGCCGCCGCATATCGCAAACTGGGCCAACCCGCGCCCCATGGCACCACCCAGAGCAATCTGCAGCGGCTGGACCGGCTATTGGCGGCCTACCCGTGTGAGTGGCTGATCTTTCTCGGCGATTTCCTCCATGCCCCGGAATCTCACGCGACTGCGACGCTCGCGGCCATTGGTCAATGGCGTGAGCGGCATGCCGCCCTGCCCATGACCCTGATTCGCGGTAACCATGACGAACGTGCCGGCGACCCTCCTGCCTCGCTGAATATCGAAGTCATCAGCGGACCACTGTTGCTCGGCCCCTTCGCCCTGCAACATGAACCCGATCCACACCCGACCCGGCACGTACTGGCCGGGCACGTGCATCCTGTTTTCCGTCTACATGGCCTGGGTCGCCAGAGTCTGCGCCTGCCGTGTTTTTATCTGAATGAGCGGGTCAGCCTGTTGCCGGCGTTCGGTGAGTTCACTGGGGGATTTCAGGTAAAACGACAGGGAGCAGGCAAAATTTACCTGACGGGTGATGGCGGGGTGTGGGCGGTGAGTTCCTGAATCAGTTCGGGATCATAAGGCTGCGGACCATGTGGGACCGGCTTTAGCCGGGAATATGCCTTCCCGGCTAAAGCCGGTCCCACAGAAAATCAATGAACGTCAGGCCACAGGCGCCGGAGGCGGCTCGTCAGGCAAGGTTGGCTCGCCCGGTTCTTCAGGCTGCGGGTAGTCATTAGGGGTATCAGGGTTGGGCTGACCGGGAATACCGCCGCCCACCATGTTGAACTGCGGATGCGCCAACAGCGACCAAGCCAGAAGTCCGATCTCATTGGCTTGAGGGGTAGCGACGGGTTTGATGTTTGTCTTCATGGGCACTCCTGGGCTTGAGCTCCACTTGCTGCTGCAAGTGGAAGCGATTCAACCAGTAGAGTGCCGTTTTCAAGACTAATTCACTTTCGACATGACCAACGGCAGATCAGGTGCGTGGCAGGGTGACGCCGCGCTGGCCCTGGTACTTGCCGCCACGATCTTTGTACGAAACTTCGCATTCTTCGTCGGACTCGAGGAAGAGCATCTGCGCCACGCCTTCGTTGGCATAGATCTTCGCCGGCAGCGTCGTGGTGTTGGAGAATTCCAGGGTTACATGACCTTCCCACTCCGGCTCAAGTGGCGTGACGTTGACGATGATGCCGCAGCGGGCGTAGGTGCTCTTGCCCAGACAGATGGTCAGGACATTGCGCGGAATGCGGAAATATTCGACGGTGCGGGCCAGCGCGAAAGAGTTCGGCGGGATGATGCACACGTCGCTCTTGATGTCGACGAAGCTCTTTTCGTCGAAATTCTTCGGATCGACAGTCGCCGAATTTATGTTGGTGAACACCTTGAATTCATCGGCGCAACGCACGTCGTAGCCATAGCTGGACACACCGAAGGAGATCACACGATCAGCGCCTTCGCCGCGCACCTGACGCTCCACGAACGGCTCGATCATGCCGTGTTCCTGCGCCATGCGGCGAATCCACTTGTCCGATTTGATGCTCATGGCGGTGTCCTGAATAGCGAGGTGAAAAAAGATGTCCGGCATCTTACCGGGCCTGCGCGTCCGGTTCAAAGACTGTGGAGCGGTGGTGTGCGGTGCGTTAACAGGGTTTGGAAATAATCGCTCACGCCCCATTGGCACGTCTCGGAAAAAGGGTTAAGGTGGCGCCACTGTGTTGCTTGTGTCACTGAGAATCTCTACACGATGTTGAATTTCGATCCAACCATCTCCATGAATTTTCCAGCTCTTTGCACTCAGTCTCGGCCAGGGCTCTTCCTGAGTCGCAGTTAACTTTGTCCAAGGAGATTTACTATGTCCAATCGCCAAACTGGTACCGTTAAGTGGTTCAACGATGAAAAAGGCTTCGGCTTCATCACTCCACAATCCGGTGACGACCTGTTCGTGCACTTCAAAGCTATCCAATCCGACGGCTTCAAAAGCCTGAAAGAAGGCCAACAGGTTTCTTTCATCGCTACCCGCGGTCAGAAAGGCATGCAAGCTGAAGAAGTTCAAGTTATCTAACTTGTCCTTGTTCGCTTAAAAAAAAACCCCGCCAAAAGCGGGGTTTTTTTATGCCTGCGCCAAAGCAGCAGCACGCTCTTGCGGTGATCTGCGTGGGACCGGCCTGGCCGGGAATACGCCTTCCCGGCTAAAGCCAGTCCCACACAAGCATCATTACCGATCAGTCGTCGCTCACCGAAATACTCGGCATCGCCTGGCGCGTCGCGTCCTGCAACACCAACCGCGCGCCTACCTGGCGGGCCAACTCCTGATAGACCATGGCTATCTGGCTTTCCGGCTCGGCAATGACCGTCGGCTTGCCGCCATCGGCCTGCTCGCGAATCAACATCGACAGCGGCAGCGAAGCCAACAGGTCAACGCCATATTGCGACGCCAGCTTCTCGCCCCCCCCTTCGCCAAACAGATGCTCGGCATGGCCGCAGTTCGAGCAGATATGCACCGCCATGTTCTCGACCACGCCCAGCACCGGGATATTGACCTTGCGGAACATCTCCACACCTTTCTTGGCATCCAGCAGCGCCAGATCCTGAGGGGTAGTGACGATGACGGAGCCGGCTACCGGCACTTTCTGCGCCAGGGTCAGCTGGATATCACCGGTGCCCGGCGGCATGTCGATTACCAGGTAGTCGAGGTCATTCCAGGCGGTCTGGGTGACCAACTGCAGCAGCGCCCCCGACACCATCGGCCCGCGCCAGACCATCGGCGTGTTGTCGTCGGTCAGGAACGCCATGGACATGACCTCAATGCCATGGGCCTCGATGGGCACGAACCACTTCTGATCCTTGATCTTCGGCCGTGTGCCTTCGGCAATGCCGAACATCACGCCCTGGCTCGGGCCGTAGATATCCGCATCGAGAATACCGACCCGCGCACCTTCTCGGGACAGCGCCAGCGCCAGGTTGGCTGCCGTGGTCGACTTGCCCACGCCGCCCTTGCCCGAAGCCACGGCGATGATGTTCTTGACGTTGCCCAGGCTCGGCACCTGGCCCTGGGCCTTGTGCGCGACGATCACGCTATTGATCTCGACCTTGGCCGAGGACACGCCGTCGAGCCCTTCGATGGCTATCTGCAGCATCTGCGCCCAGCCGTTCTTGAACAAGGCGGCGGCATAGCCCAATTCCAGGCGAACCTGAACATGTCCGCCGTTGATCTCGATGGCCCGTACGCAACCGGCACTGACCGGGTCCTGATTCAGATAAGGGTCGGTGTATTGACGCAGGACGGCTTCCACCGCGGCGCGACTGACTGCGCTCATGGGTAACTCCCGAAGAAATGGCTGAGTAAAACAGGCGGCTATCCTACCCCTTCTCTGGAGTTGCGGCATGATTTCGCCGCACATCAAGGCACATTCCCACGTCAGCGCGGGGTGAAAAAAAATGCTCAGACCTTTATAGTGGCCGACCTCCGTTTCACTTCAAGTAGCCGAGCCCCATGTCCGAGCCACGCAAGATTCTCGTCACCAGCGCCCTGCCCTATGCCAATGGTTCCATTCACCTTGGTCACATGCTCGAGTACATCCAGACCGACATGTGGGTGCGCTTCCAGAAGCATCGCGGCAACCAGTGCGTGTATGTCTGCGCAGACGATGCCCATGGCTCGGCGATCATGCTGCGCGCGGAAAAGGAAGGCATCACCCCGGAACAACTGATCGACAACGTCAAGGCCGAACACAGCGCCGACTTTGCCGACTTCCTGGTGGATTTCGACAACTTCCATTCGACCCACTCGGATGAAAACCGCGAGCTGTCGAGCCTGATCTACACCCGCCTGCGCGACGCCGGGCATATCGCCACCCGTTCGGTGACCCAGTATTTCGACCCGGAAAAGAAAATGTTCCTGGCCGACCGCTTCATCAAGGGCACCTGCCCGAAATGCGGCACCGAGGACCAGTACGGCGACAACTGCGAGAAGTGCGGCGCCACCTACGCGCCGACCGATCTGAAGGATCCCAAGTCGGCGATCTCCGGCGCCACGCCGGTACTCAAGGACTCCAAGCACTTCTTCTTCGACCTGCCGGCCTTCGATGCCATGCTCAAGAGCTGGACCCGCAGCGGCACCCTTCAGGACGCCGTGGCCAACAAGCTCTCCGAATGGCTGGACACCGGCCTGCAACAGTGGGACATCTCCCGCGACGCGCCGTATTTCGGCTTCGAGATCCCGGATGAGCCGGGCAAGTACTTCTATGTCTGGCTGGATGCGCCGATCGGCTACATGGCCAGCTTCAAGAACCTCTGCGCACGCCGCCCGGAACTGGACTTCGATGCTTTCTGGGCACCGGACTCCAAGGGCGAGCTGTACCACTTCATCGGCAAGGACATCGTCAACTTCCACGCCCTGTTCTGGCCGGCCATGCTTGAAGGCGCCGGTTTCCGCAAGCCGACCGGCATCAACGTGCACGGCTACCTGACCGTCAATGGCCAGAAAATGTCCAAGTCGCGCGGCACCTTTATCAAGGCACGCACCTACCTGGAACACCTGTCGCCTGAATACCTGCGTTACTACTACGCAGCCAAGCTGGGCCGTGGCGTCGATGACCTGGATCTGAATCTCGAAGACTTCGTGCAGAAGGTCAACTCGGACCTGATCGGCAAGGTCGTCAACATTGCCAGCCGTTGCGCCGGTTTTATCCATAAGGGCAATGCTGGCGTATTGGTCGCTGGCAACGCTGCGCCGGAGCTGACCGACGCCTTCCTGGCCGCCGCGCCCGGCATCGCCGAAGCCTACGAAGGCCGTGACTTTGCCCGCGCCATGCGCGAAATCATGGGCCTGGCCGACCGCGCCAATGCCTATATCGCCGAGAAAGCCCCCTGGGCCCTGGCCAAGCAGGAAGGCAAACAGGATGAAGTGCAGGCTGTCTGCGCCCTGGGCGTGAACCTGTTCCGCCAGTTGGTGATCTTCCTCAAACCGGTGTTGCCGAAACTGGCAACCGATGCCGAGCAGTTCCTTAACGTCGCGCCGCTGACCTGGGATGACCATCTGACGCTGCTGAGCAACCATCAGCTCAACCCGTTCCAGGCTCTGATGACACGTATAGATCCGCTCAAGGTCGAGGCCATGACCGCAGCCTCGAAGGAAGATCTGACCGCCCAGGCCACCGATACCGCGCCCAAAGGCAATGGTGAACTGGCCAAGGATCCGCTGTCGGCAGAGATCGACTTTGACGCCTTCGCCGCCATCGACCTGCGCGTGGCCCTGATCGTCAAGGCCGAGCATGTGGAAGGTGCAGACAAGCTGCTGCGCCTGACCCTGGATATCGGCGACGAACAACGCAACGTGTTCTCCGGAATCAAGAGCGCCTATCCGAACCCGGCAGAACTGGAAGGTCGACTGACCATGATGATCGCCAACCTCAAGCCACGGAAAATGCGCTTCGGCATCTCCGAAGGCATGGTGATGGCAGCTGGCCCTGGCGGTGAAGAAATCTACCTGCTCAGCCCGGACAGCGGCGCCAAGCCAGGTCAACGGATCAAGTAAAGGCCGAAGCATCGTTATTACCGATGTTTGGTGTGGGACCGGCTTCAGCCGGGAAGGCGCAGGCGTGAACGATGTGTCTCTATCGTCTGTGATGTCGCTTTCCCGGCTGGAGCCGGTCCCACATAAGCCCTGTGCTCGATACACCGCTGATACCTACGAATACTGCCTACCCTTGATAAAGGCCCAAAGGCCTGAAAGATCATGACGGGTGAAACCATGAGCCTGATCCAGCGTATCGATGCGCTGCTGCCGCAAACCCAGTGCGGCAAATGCGGCCATCCCGGCTGCAAGCCCTACGCCCAAGGGATCGCCAAAGGCGAAGCGATCAACAAATGCCCGCCCGGCGGCGACGAGACCATCGCGGCCCTGGCTGAGCTGCTGCATGTTCCGAAGCTGACACTGGATAGCGAACGTGGCTTGGCGCCTGCTCAGATCGCCTTTATTCGTGAGGCCGAGTGCATTGGCTGCACCAAATGCATCCAGGCATGCCCGGTAGACGCCATAGTCGGCGCCGCCAAACTGATGCACACGGTAATCAGCGACGAATGCACAGGGTGTGATCTATGTGTGGCGCCCTGCCCGGTGGACTGCATCGACATGTTGCCGCTGCCGTTGACCGGGGTAACCCCGATTGTCGGCGGCCTGGCAGTCAGCGGCGAGCAACGTCAGGCCCGCGCGGTAAAACGCGATCGTGCGCGCAAGCGCTTTGAGTCCCGTAACGCCCGCCTGCTTCGCGAAGAACAGCGGCGTATCGCCGAGCGCAATGCACGCATGACCCACAACACCACGGCCGCCCCCCTTGCAGCATCAACGCAGCCCCTCCCTGCCGATCCTCAGGATGAAAACCTGAAGAAGGCACGGATTGCCGTGGCCATGAGCCGCGCGCAACTGCACAAGTCGCTAAAAGCGTTCAGACACCCGCCCATTGCCGAACAGGCAGCCCAGTTGAAGGTCATGGGGCAGGCATTCGAACTGGCCGAACAGCAACTGGAACACCTGCTTGCCCGGCAAAGCGTAATACCCGCACCAACCGTCACGCCGCCCAAGGTTGACGATGCCAACCTTAAACGCGCCAAAATTCAACTGGCCATGGCCCGTGCCGCACTCAACAAGGCGCGGACCAATCAGGCAGCGCAAGAACAATTGCTGGCACTGAGCGCAGAACTTGAAAGTGCCGAACAGGCGCTGCGGGATGCCGGTCAGCCCCCTCTCACGGAAAAGTCATCGTTATGAATGCTGTGAAACGCCTTGAGATTTTTCGTCGGCTGCACGAAGACAATCCCGATCCCAAGACCGAACTGGCCTACAGCACGCCGTTCGAGCTGCTGATATCGGTCATCCTTTCAGCCCAGGCCACCGACGTCAGCGTCAACAAGGCCACGGCAAAGCTCTACCCGGTCGCCAATACCCCCCAGGCGATTCATGCGCTGGGTGTCGAAGGCTTGTCCGAGTACATCAAGACCATCGGCCTGTATAACAGCAAAGCCAAGAATGTGATCGAAACCTGCCGCCTACTGATGGAGCGCCACAATGGCCAGGTGCCGGAAACCCGCGAGGCGCTTGAAGCACTGCCTGGTGTCGGTCGCAAGACCGCCAACGTCGTCCTCAATACCGCCTTTCGCCAGATCGCCATGGCGGTCGACACGCATATTTTCAGGGTCAGCAACCGAACCGGCATTGCTCCTGGCAAAAATGTCGTTGATGTTGAAAAGCAACTAATGAAGTTCGTTCCCAAACCGTATTTGCTCGATGCCCACCATTGGCTGATTCTTCACGGGCGTTATGTTTGCCAGGCGCGTAAGCCACGCTGCGGCAGTTGCCGGATCGAGGATCTGTGCGAATACAAGCTCAAGACCTCGGATGATTGAGCGATAGTGAGTTCAAGCATGAATCGATTGAAAAAATCTTTTTTACCCGTCTCGGGATTCTCGCTATAAGGTGCGCCAATGACAGCCTAAGCCTGGAGTCAAGTGATGAGTACTGACAAAGAGCAGTTAGACGTAGACGACGATTTCATTGCTGTTGAAGCGGACGATAGCGAACAACCCCTGGTCGAGCAGGCCAAGACCAACCTGAGCAAGCGCCGCACCATCGACAATCTTCTTGAAGAACGCCGCCTGCAAAAGCAGTTGGCCGATTACGATTTCGACCTCTGATCTCTGTCCCGCCCCGATACCTGACCGGTTAAAGCCCCTCTTCTACAGGGGCTTTGATGCAATTGCAGATAAACGAATCAAATCAACCAATACCTCGTTTATTACCCTCGCAAAAACCAGGCGACCCGAGGCAATTCAGACCAACCCATTACGTTGCGCAAGTTCAATAAGATCAACCAGTGAATGGGCATTGAGCTTGAGTAACAGGCGTGTCTTGTAAGTGCTGACCGTTTTATTGCTCAAAAACATGCTGTCAGCAATTTCCTTGTTGGTCCTGCCTCTGGCGAGTTGCTGCAACACCATCATTTCCCGCCCCGACAGCCGGTCAACCATGTCCGCCTCGCTGGCGTTACCCATACTGGAACGCACTGTATGCAGGGCCTGATTGGGGAAATAGCTGTAGCCCGACAGAACCGCCTTAATGGCACTGAGCAGCTCCGTCAGGTCCTGCTGCTTGCACACATAGCCAGCCGCCCCCGCCTGCATGCAGCGCATGGAGAAATGCCCCGGCGATTGGGACGTCAGAATCAGGACCTTGAATGACAGGGTCATGGCGGACAGACGGGAAATCACCTCCAAACCATCGAGCTTGGGGATGCCGATGTCCAGAATCACGATATCCGGCAAATGTTCCCGAGCCAGTTGCAGTGCGTCCACTCCATTGTCTGTCTCCGCAATGACCTCATAACCATGACGCTCCATCAGCATGCGTACGGCAAGGCGAATGACGGGATGATCGTCCACGATCAGCACTTTATTCATGGGCAGTCCAAATTTTGCTATTAGAATTTTCAGAGTCAGCACAATAGCCTAGTCGTTTACTGCTTTGCATGGCACACCCCCCTACGGACTAACACCCAAAGACCATTCCCACTTCCGGAACAGACTTTTCCTACAAAATTAAGCAAAACTGATAGTGCTTCCATTGTTTTCATGGAAGGTACTCCCTGGAACGGTACAAACCATTACGTAGTCGGTATTGCATGATGAAACCGTGCTCCGATGAAAAGAATTATTACAATAAGCACCCACACCCACCAAATACTCCTTTGGACTAATCAAACCACCTGCACCAGAGCAATGAATATGAGCTTGCGCGGACACCTCTCATCGCGCCAAACGCCACCCTATAGCTCATAGCCACCACCTTTCGGACATCCTCGACAACATCACCACTGATTGCCTGCCCTGAGCCGGGTCAGCGCACCTCTCGGGGCAGCGAAAAATCCATACCACCCAGAATAACCGCGAGAACAGCGACGCATTCGAACGAAGGTTCAGAATTTATTGCGAACGCTGATCACGGGGCCTTCCCAGACCTAACAATTACACACCTTGCTACGCTTTTTTATATACACATATATATTTTAGGAAAAAAGCTACAGATCTTTCAGACGAATCCCCACACCTCACCACCCTATCCATATCTCGGCAATGTTCGCCTTATAGCCCGCCCGGTATCACACGGACAACACGCTTAATAACCGCCCTACTTATTTTTATCCTGCATATTTTTCTGCAGTGCGCTAACCTTCCACACATCTATAGCTCATTCGACAAATAGCTAATACTATATCGCTACTAATTTCCATCCCCCACCCAACAAAGAGGAAAGGGACTACATAACTAACAGACGCCAAGAATAAACATGTAAGACAGCTACCACCCGCACAATAAAATTCATGTAAAGCAGATATTTTTACTTGCAAATCCTATTACCACTCGTTACTTTTTCAAAAAAGAAGACACTTTTTATTCCCACAAAAAACACGGGAATCAATAGCACGCCTTCAACAATGGGCATTTGATATGTGAGCCCCTCAACTATGTTGCACTAGATGGAATCTGCGCATCGAGCGAACGGAAAGGATTCGAGCGACATGAACATGGCCATTCAAGGATATTGACTCTTCGACTACTTCCAGACGAGACGCTCACTCCTTTTGGATTGGTCATGTGTATAACCATGCTCAAAAAGGGATATACCATGAACAATAAATTTTCTCATTCGACGTCATATGATCCAGGCACGCTGGATCTGACTGCAGCAGTAGAACAGTTTGTTGCCAAGGGAGGTGTCATCGATGTAATACCCGGAGGAGAGTCCGCTGACTCACTACCCGAGCCAGGCGTCTCCAGCCTGGCGCCCTGCCCTGCCGAGCCGGACAGGCAGGCCAAGGCCGAACAGCTCAAGGGGCTGGTGGCCAAGGGCGCAGGCGTATGCGCGTTGCAATACTCATTGAAAATGAACAAGAAAGAAATTCGGCAACTTGCCATTGAACACGGAGTAAAGATTGCTTATAGCCGCCCTATTCTGGAGATCAAGCGAGAGGCACGCCAGGACCCTGCGGAAATTGATGATGTTGTTGCAGGCCATGCCATGCATTTTTCCAGCCTCGGTTATACCGTCCAGGAAATCGCTCAAATGCTCGGACTTAGCCTGCGACAAGTGTGGAATATCGGCAAGGCTTATCGAATAGCATTCAAACACTCAAATGAAGATGATGACGTCACCTGAGTAAACATCAATTTGTCGGTTATAGGTGCCGGTAGAAGCGCGATCACCCGGCCATCCTGGCTAACGACTTGCTACCGGACCTCGCCGTACTGAACGCCACGAATAACCTTTTTGTCTATTGCAAAAATCTCACGCTCTGATTAAACGAGCTGTCTCCTACCCACTCAAAGGAAGCTCACATGAAATACCCGACTCGCCTTATCAACCCCATCACGATCATCGCCATTTTTGCCGCACTGTCCGAAGCTTCGGCAACCAGTGTTCTACCTTACCTGGGCGAACAGGAGCGCAAGATATACATCTGGTTTTTAATCGCCTTCCCATGCGTTTTAGTGGTGATGTTCTTTCTGACGCTCAACTTCAATCCCGAGGCGCTTCATGGGCCGCCCGGGCACAAGAACAACGACTGCAACCGAGAGAAAAACCAGGGAAAATCAGCGGAGCCTGCAAAATGAAATACATTATTTCCGACCCTTTACGCGCCGGCACTCCCGTATTTTTTCGATACAGGTTAATGCGTAGGAAAAACGCCGCCACCCCTTACGAGCCATAACTGTGGATAGTGGAAAAGCCATCAAGAACTGTAGGAGAAAGAGGAAAAGCACCGAGATACCCACTTGAGTAGCTGTGAGGCATTTTATTCCACGTGAAGAATCGGGCATTTGCCCATGCTGCCTTTAAAAGACCGGACCTCACCGTTGAAACAGGCTTGAAGCGTTTCCATACAAAAGCGACTAATGTTCAACCCATCGCTACCGAAACGCGATCAAGGATACGAACTGTAACGGCCCCGTCAGCGGCAATGCTTTCGGATCGCCCTCATCAATTTGAATATGCTTGTCACTTGGAGTTTCCATGTCATTACTCAAAGAGTTTCGCGATACTGAAAACGCGCTGAGCCAACAATTGAAACGAATGGAGAAACTTAAAAAAAATGAAGCACTGATAAAAGATCTCGAATTTGAAAAGAAACTTGAGGCGCTCCTGAAGCGCTACAGCAAAAAGATGGAGGACTTGCTGGCTTTTCTGCAACCAATCCCGCCCGTAGCAGGCACCCAGGCGCGGGAACAGGGTGCTCCGTATGGAACCACCTCAAAAAAGACGATTAGCAATGCCAAGAAAGCGGGACGTTGAATGCAACAGGCAGCACTACTGAGCGTATGAGCTCGGTATACACAGATTCCAGGGGCAGCCCCCGGTGGGGGCTGCCTCTTGAGCAGAACCGCTCTTAGAACAGCTTGCGGCCTTTGTTAGCCGCGATACGCATGCGCAGGGCGTTGAGCTTGATGAAGCCTGCCGCGTCGGCCTGGTTGTAGGCGCCGCCATCTTCCTCGAAGGTAGCAATGTTGGCGTCGAACAACGATTCGTCGGACTTGCGACCGGTGACGATAACATTGCCTTTGTAGAGCTTCAGGCGCACAACGCCGTTCACATGGGCCTGGGACGCATCGATCATCTGTTGCAGCATCAGGCGCTCAGGACTCCACCAGTAGCCGGTGTAGATCAGGCTGGCGTACTTGGGCATCAGCTCATCCTTGAGGTGAGCGACTTCACGATCCAGGGTGATGGATTCGATGGCGCGGTGCGCGCGCAGCATGATGGTGCCGCCAGGCGTCTCATAACAGCCACGCGACTTCATGCCGACGTAACGGTTCTCGACGATGTCCAGACGGCCGATGCCGTGTTCGCCGCCGATACGGTTCAGGGTCGCCAGTACGGTCGCAGGCGTCATCTCCACGCCGTCCAGGGCCACGATGTCGCCGTTGCGGTAGGTCAGCTCCAGGTACTGCGGTGCGTCGGGCGCGTTTTCCGGGGAGACGGTCCAGCGCCACATGTCTTCTTCGTGCTCGGTCCAGGTATCTTCCAGCACGCCGCCTTCATAGGAAATATGCAGCAGGTTGGCATCCATGGAGTACGGAGATTTCTTCTTGCCGTGACGTTCGATCGGGATCGCGTGCTTCTCGGCGTAGTCCATCAGCTTCTCGCGCGACAGCAGGTCCCACTCGCGCCATGGAGCGATGACTTTCACGCCTGGCTTGAGCGCGTATGCGCCGAGTTCGAAACGGACCTGGTCGTTGCCTTTGCCGGTAGCGCCATGGGAAATGGCGTCAGCACCGGTTTCGTTGGCGATTTCGATCAGGCGCTTGGCGATCAACGGACGGGCGATGGAAGTACCCAGCAGGTACTCGCCTTCATAGACAGTGTTGGCGCGGAACATCGGGAACACGAAATCACGCACGAACTCTTCGCGCAGGTCGTCGATGTAGATTTCTTTTACGCCCATGGCCTGAGCCTTGGCACGTGCCGGCTCGACCTCTTCGCCCTGACCCAGGTCAGCGGTAAAGGTCACCACTTCGCAGTTATAGGTATCCTGCAGCCACTTGAGGATTACCGAAGTATCCAGGCCACCGGAATACGCCAGAACTACCTTGTTTACGTCCGCCATGCCATCACTCCACCGGGTTGTACGGAAAACCGGTGATTCTACCGTCGAAACAGTTGAAGTTATAGAGGCGCGACAGCTTGTGACGACAAAGCGACAGATTATTTCGCCAGTGCGACTAAAAGTGTGTCAGGAGATCTTGGCCGCGCTCGTCGAACTGGCCATTGGAGCGGGCGCGGCCTTCTGGTCTGCCGGCACCCGGTCCAGATGCACATTGACCCGACGGTTACGCGCCCGATTGGCGTTGTTGGTGTTCGGCGCCAGCGGATAGGCCTCGCCATGGAAGCGGACGTTGATCTGCTCCTCGGGGATGCCCTGGGCCTTGAGGTATTCCATTACCGCCAGCGCACGCCGACGTGACAGATCACGGTTGGTCAGGCGGTTGCCGCTGTTATCGGAATGGCCGTCAAGATCGACGTGGTTGACCGTCGGGTCGGCCTTCATGAAGGCCACGACAGTATCCAGCCGACGCTTGGCGCTGGCATCCAGCTCGATACCGCCGCCGGGAAATCCGACTTCCGTCTGCTTGACCTGCTCAAAGTTCATTGGCAACAGCTTGGCCACGCACAGCTGGTAATCGCTGTAGGCCTGGCTGAACTTGACCGGCAACAGGCGCACTTCCATCACGCCGCTGCCTTGGCTGGAATAGTGACGGATGACCGGGCTACGCCCGTCCATCAGCCCACTGATCAGTTGTCCGGCCTGGCCTTGGGAGCTGTTGAACGGTACATCACCGTTGACCACCTTCACTGAGCCCAGATTGATATCGCCACGGCCCGGCTGCCAGGGCGCTGCCGCCGCCACCAGGGTCGCGGAGCCCCGACCCAGCATGTTGCCGGGCGCATTCAGACGAAAGGTCGCCTGCTCTCCCGCGCGGCGCACGAACTCGCCCGCACCGAAACCGGTGATGGGTTGGCTCAAGCGACACTCGAACTTGTCGCCTTCGACCTTCCACTCGATGCTTTCCAGACGGGTCTGGAAGGTAAGCGCCATGGCCGGAAGGCTGGCGAACACGCTGAGCAAGGCTAAATATCGCTGGCGCACGGGAGGCTCCATTTCAAAAAGTTGCGCGTAACAAAAATTTACTTCTATGTGCAGCTATCGGTACGTTCCTGCAAAACTTGATAGCGAGTGCCTGAGAGAGTCTTTTCCGGTAGCATTCCCAGCCAGTTTGACCCGCCTGGAATCCCCAATGTCCGACCTCCTGACTCTTTTGCGTCCCGACGACTGGCATATTCACCTCCGTGATGGAGCTGTCTTGCCGCACACCGTTGCTGACGTTGCGCGCACATTTGGCCGCGCAATCATCATGCCGAACCTGGTGCCCCCCGTACGTAACGCCCAGGAAGCCGACGCCTATCGCCAGCGTATCCTGGCTGCACGCCCGGCTGGCAGCCGCTTCGAGCCGCTGATGGTGCTTTACCTGACTGACCTGACCCAGCCCGAGGACATCCGCGCGGCCAAGGCCACCGGCTTCGTCCATGCCGCCAAGCTGTACCCGGCGGGCGCCACCACCAACTCCGATTCGGGCGTCACCAGCATCGACAAGATCTTTGCCGTGCTCGAGACCATGGCCGAAGTCGGCATGCCCCTGCTGGTACATGGTGAGGTGACGCGCAGCGAGATTGACGTCTTCGACCGGGAAAAAATGTTCATCGACGAGCACATGCGCCGCGTCGTCGAACGCTTCCCGACGCTCAAAGTCGTGTTCGAACACATCACCACCGGCGATGCCGTGCAGTTCGTCAACGAGGCTTCGGCCAACGTCGGCGCGACCATCACCGCGCATCACCTGTTGTATAACCGCAACCACATGTTGGTGGGCGGAATTCGGCCACATTTCTATTGCCTGCCGATCCTGAAACGCAACACGCATCAAAGCGCGCTGCTCGACGCCGCAACCAGCGGCAGCAGCAAGTTCTTCCTCGGCACTGACTCGGCCCCCCACGCCCAGCACGCCAAGGAAGCCGCCTGTGGTTGCGCCGGCTGCTACACCGCCTATGCCGCCATCGAGATGTATGCCGAAGCGTTCGAACAGCGCAATGCGCTGGACAAGCTGGAAGGTTTTGCCAGCCTCAACGGCCCCGCCTTCTATGGTGTAGCACCGAACACGGACAGCATCACGCTGATCCGCGAAGAATGGACAGCCCCTGCCAGCCTGCCGTTTGGCGAGCTGTCCGTCATCCCGCTGCGCGCCGGTGAAAAACTGCGCTGGCGCCTGCTGGAGAAACAACAGTGAGTGAAGACCATTACGACGATGAGCAAGAAGGCCATGGTGGTGGCGTCGGTTCGCGCCATCCGATGGCTGCGCGCTTTCGCGGCTACCTGCCGGTCGTCATCGACGTAGAAACCGGTGGTTTCAATTCGGCCACCGATGCCCTGCTGGAAATCGCCGCCGTCACCATCGGCATGGACGAGAAAGGCTTCGTGTTCCCTGAACATACCTATTTCTTCCGCGTCGAGCCTTTCGAAGGCGCCAATATCGAAGCAGCGGCCCTTGAGTTCACCGGGATCAAGCTCGACCATCCACTGCGCATGGCCGTCAGCGAAGAAACCGCGCTGAACGACATCTTCCGTGGCGTACGCAAGGCACTGAAAGCCAATGGCTGCAAACGCGCCGTGCTGGTCGGCCACAACGCCAGCTTCGACCTGGGCTTCCTCAACGCCGCCGTCGCTCGCCTGGACATGAAGCGCAACCCGTTTCACCCCTTCTCCAGTTTCGACACCGCCACCCTGGCCGGGCTTGCCTACGGCCAGACCGTTCTGGCCAAGGCCTGCCAGGCCGCCGGCATCGACTTCGACGGACGCGAGGCCCACTCGGCCCGCTATGACACCGAGAAGACCGCCGAGCTGTTCTGCGGCATCGTCAATCGCTGGAAGGAAATGGGCGGCTGGGAAGACTTCGACGACTGAAGCCTTCCCGATGCACCGAGAACCGGCCCTTATCAGGCCGGTTTTTTTGTGCCTGCCAGTCCAACCCCATGATCTGAAATGCGTCCCTGCAGGAGCTGCTGAAGGCTGCCAATGGATTTCTCTGCGCACCGCGTTCGCAGCCTTCGGCAGCTCCTGCGAGCCCGCGCCCGCACTCTATAACCCCATATAAATAAGGGTTTACCGCTCATCGACGACGCCAGACTGACTCCAAAGTAACTTTGACAAGCATTCTCATTAACATTAAGATCCAGACCATATCGAGTCATCACCAACCACGGTTTCCTTATATGTACGTTTGCCTCTGCCAAGGTGTTACTGACGGACAAATCCGCGATGCAATCCTCGAAGGTTGCTGCAGCTACAAGGAAGTGCGCCAAACGCTGGGAGTCGCCAGCAAATGTGGGAAATGTGCCTGCCTTGCGAAGGAAGTGGTACGTGAAACCCTGACCGAATTGCAAAGCGCTCAGGCTTCACTGGCTTATCCGGCAGAATTTTCAGCTGCCTGAAACACGCATATGTAAAGAACCGGACCTGGCGTCCGGTTTTTTTATGCCTGTAATTCAACCGCTTAGGGACAAGATGCGGAACTCAAACATTCTTATTCCTATTTATTTTCACTTATTATTCAAATACTTAGGTTTGACAGACGTATACGTGCGGCTCAAACTTGCACTCTATATACCTCTCCACGGCAGGACCTCGAACATGAAAGGCGACATTACAGTCATCCAGCATCTCAACAAGATCCTCGGAAACGAGCTGGTCGCGATCAACCAATACTTCCTGCATGCACGCATGTATGAAGACTGGGGTCTGAAAAAGCTGGGTGCCCACGAGTACCACGAATCCATCGACGAGATGAAACACGCTGACAAGCTGATCAAGCGCATCCTGTTCCTGGAAGGCCTGCCTAACCTGCAGGACCTGGGCAAGATTCTGATCGGCGAGCACACCAAGGAAATGCTGGAGTGCGACCTGAAGATCGAGCAGAAAGGCCTGGCTGACCTCAAGGCCGCCATCGCTCACTTCGAAGTGGTTGGCGACTTCGGCAGCCGCGAATTGCTGGAAGACATTCTCGAATCCGAAGAAGAGCACATTGACTGGCTGGAAACCCAGCTGGGCCTGATCGACAAGGTCGGCATCGAGAACTATCTGCAATCGCAGATGGGTGATGACTAAGCACTTTGCTTAATCTGCGTACGGCCACTTGGATCGCGCGCGGGTTGTGGGCGAATTGATTCGCGAATGAATTCGCTCCCACAGTAGCTGCTTCAAGCCAGTCACAGCGAACACAAAAAAGCCCTGCACATGCAGGGCTTTTCTGTGGCTGGCAACTCGCAGCGAATGCCCGTCGGGACGGGCATCTGCCAGAGCATCACGCCTCGGACTTGTTCTCGGCCGAAGCAGCAGCGGCGTTCTTGATCAGCGTCTGCAGCTCACCGTTGGCTTGCATCTCGGTGATGATATCGCTACCGCCGACCAGCTCGCCTGCTACCCACAGTTGCGGGAAGGTTGGCCAGTTGGCGTACTTGGGCAGGTTGGCGCGAATTTCAGGGTTTTGCAGGATGTCGACATAAGCGAATTTCTCGCCGCATGCCATTACAGCCTGGGAAGCCTTGGCCGAAAAGCCGCATTGCGGGGCATTCGGCGCGCCTTTCATGTAAAGCAGAATGGTGTTGTTAGCAATCTGCTCTTTGATTGTTTCGATGATATCCATGGAGCACCTCGGCTTAACTGTCCGACTCAGTTGTCGACACGGTGACGCATTGTAACGGATTGCCTACGCTAACGCTCGGTCTTGGCGTTAGAGAATGACGGTCATCATGCCGCAGCCACCTGCACAGGCACGCCGTTGAGCACGGCATTGCCGGACAAGACGTCCAGAGACCGCTCGTCGGTCAGGTCATTGGCGCTGGCCCCAGGCTGGCTTTGAGCGATCTCCATGCGCACGCCCGCGCGCCCATGGCCCCAGCCGTGAGGCAGGCTGACCACACCGGGCATCATGTCCAGGCTCTCCACCACTTCAACTTCGATCGCCCCGACCCGTGAGGTCACGCTGACTTGCTGCCCATTGACCAGGCCACGCCGGGCCAGGTCAGCCGGATGCATCAGCAACTGGTGCCGCGGCTTGCCTTTGACCAGTCGATGATAGTTATGCATCCACGAGTTATTGCTGCGCACATGGCGACGACCAATCAGCAGCAACTCATCGGCATCCGGCAGCGCCACAGCAGCGAAACGCGTCAGATCTGCAAGGATCACCTCAGGCGCCGCCTGAATGCGTTGGTTGACGGTCTTGAGGCGTGGCGCCAGATTCGGCTGCAGCGGCCCCAGATCCAGGCCATGGGGGTGATCTGCCAGTGTTTTCAACGACAACTTCCAGTCCGAGGCGTCGCCGTAGAGGCCGCTGCGCAGACCGTAGTCGATCATCTGCGCGGGCGGCAGGGTCGCTTTCAGTTCACGTCCGGTCCTGGCGGCGAACGCCTTGGCCAGACCGACAAAGATTTCCCAATCATGCAGCGCACCTTCGGGCTTTTCCAGGATCGCCCGGTTGAAACGGGTGACATTGCGCACGGCAAAGGTATTGAACGTGGTGTCGTAGTGATCGTTTTCCAGAGCCGAAGTGGAAGGCAGGATCAAGTCCGCGTGCCGGGTAGTCTCGTTGATGTACAGATCGATGCTGAGCATGAACTCAAGGCCATCCAGGGCCTGGTCCAGACGTCGGCCGTTGGGTGTGGACAGCACCGGGTTGCCAGCCACTGTGATCAGCGCCCGAACTTGCCCTTCGCCTTCGACGAGCATTTCCTCGGCCAGGGCCGAAACAGGCAACTCGCCGGCATATTCAGGCAGGCCGGAAACCCGGCTCTGCCAGCGGTTGAAATGTCCGCCGGAAGTTGACGCCACCAAATCCACCGCCGGTTGCGTACACAGAGCGCCACCGACCCGATCCAGGTTGCCGGTTACCAGGTTGATCAACTGCACCAGCCAATGACAGAGCGTGCCGAAAGCCTGGGTGGAAATGCCCATACGGCCATAGCACACCGCCTTGTCGGCGGCAGCGAAGTCTCTGGCCAATTGACGAATCTGTTCAGCAGGCACACCGCAACGCGGGCTCATCGCCTCCGCATGCAAGCCGACGACGGCCTGACGCACCTCGTCCAGCCCATCCACCGGCAAATGGGTGGCGCGGGTCAGGCCTTCTTCGAACAAGGTATTGAGCAGGCCCAGTAGCAGCGCAGCATCACCACCAGGGCGGACGAACACATGCTGGTCGGCGATGGCTGCGGTCTCGCTACGTCGAGGATCGACCACTACCACTTTGCCACCGCGCCCCTGAATCGCCTTGAGTCGCTTCTCGACGTCAGGCACGGTCATGATGCTGCCGTTGGATGCCAAGGGATTACCGCCGAGGATCAGCATGAAATCGGTGTGATCGATGTCGGCGATCGGCAGCAGCAGGCCGTGGCCGTACATCAGAAAGCTGCTCAGGTGATGTGGGAGTTGGTCTACCGACGTCGCGGAAAAGCGGTTGCGGGTTTTGAGCTGCCCCAGGAAATAGTTGCTGTGGGTCATCAGCCCGTAGTTATGCACACTGGGATTACCCTGATACACCGCCACGGCGTTCTGCCCATGGCGCTGCTGGATATCGGCCAGGCGCTCGGCCACCAGGTCAAAGGCTTCCTGCCAGCCTATCGCCTGCCATTGCTCACCCGCGCGGCGCATGGGCTGGCGCAGGCGGTCAGGATCGTTCTGGATATCTTGCAGGGCCACGGCCTTGGGGCAGATGTGCCCGCGGCTGAAGCTGTCCAGCGAGTCGCCCTTGATCGAGGTGATCCGGGTGCCTTCATCCGGCAGCACAGTGGTTTCGATGTTGAGGCCGCAGATGGCTTCGCACAGGTGGCACGCACGGTGGTGCAGAGTCTTGGTCATCGCCAGCCTCATATTCTTGTCGGTGCGTTCGGAGTGAGCGCGTGCAAAAACTATGAAGTCTGGGATGCGACTGCGCCAGAGACGTTCGTCTTGTGAATCGACAAGCATCAGGCGGGCATATGAAGCCCGCCGATCAACCGCCGATAGGAGTGATGGTTTTGCGTTGCAGCTGGATTTCGTGAACGGTTTCGATCTGCTCCTGGGCCACGTGCACACCCGTCAGCTCGCCGATCAGCCGCCAGTGCTCGTCCAGACCGGAGCTAATGGTTGCCATCCGATCAATCATCCGGCGACCAGCCGCACGGGTGACCTCATCTTCACTGCGCAGCAGCTCAAAGGACATGGAAGTCATGGACGCCGTTAAGTGTGTCAGCGTTCGAGCCGTGAGCCCGAGCAGCTCTGTAAGTTGACGTTCTTTTGAATCCATTCCTCAATCCCCCGAGGTTAGTCTTGTCTAGTTATAACCCAGCCTCGTTGCTAATGAAACGGGCGACTTGCAAGGCGCGTGAAGCACGTCGCATCTGAACTGCTGCAAAGCGGGTGAACTGTTACAGGATCGGCATCAATTGCCAAGCGACCAAGGGGCAGTGTACAAATGCTGCCTGCTGGCAGGGCAATGATATCAATTTGCCTTTAACGTAATAGCTCCCTTCGAGCCACTTTTGCGAAATCGCTTAGGTGCCGTTCAGGATAGGCAAAAAACCCTGAAGTAAGCAGGCTATTGGTAAGAGGCGACATTTTTTTATACCATCGCGCCTTCCCTATTTCGTCGCCACGTGCGGCTTTCGCCGCAGGTCCCGCCCGTTTTCCCGATAAAAAACCGGCTTTTTGGATCTGCGCTCTGTTGCAAAAAGGTAGTTAATGATGAACGCAAGGCACTTTCTCTCGATGATGGATTACACGCAGGAAGAGCTTGTGCGCGTGATTCGTCGAGGCATGGAGCTGAAGGACCTGCGCAATCGCAGCGTGCTTTTTGAGCCGCTGAAAAATCGGGTGCTGGGCATGATCTTCGAGAAATCTTCGACTCGTACCCGTGTTTCCTTCGAAGCCGGCATGATCCAGCTGGGTGGCCAGGCCATCTTTTTGTCCCCTCGCGATACCCAATTGGGCCGTGGCGAGCCGATTGCCGACGCTGCCAAGGTCATGTCGCGCATGGTCGATGCGGTGATGATCCGTACCTTCGAACACAGCACTCTGATCGAATTCGCAGCCAATTCCCGCGTGCCGGTGATCAACGGTCTGTCCAACGACCTGCACCCCTGCCAGTTGCTGGCCGACATGCAAACCTTCTTCGAACATCGCGGCTCGATTCAGGGCAAGACCGTGGCCTGGATCGGCGACGGCTACAACATGTGCAACAGCTATATAGAGGCGGCCATCCAGTTTGACTTCCAGCTGCGCATCGCCTGCCCTGAAGGCTACGAGCCGAGCGCGCAATTCCTCGCGCTGGGCGGTGACCGCGTCACTGTCGTGCGCGATCCGCGTGAAGCCGTGGCCGGCGCACATCTGGTGACCACTGACGTCTGGACCTCAATGGGTCAGGAACAAGAGTCGGCCAAGCGTATCGCCCTGTTCAAGCCCTTCCAGGTCACCCGCGAACTGCTCGACCTGGCCGCCGACGACGTGCTGTTCATGCACTGCCTGCCGGCTCATCGCGGCGAAGAAATCAGCGAGGATCTGCTCGACGACCCGCGTTCGGTAGCTTGGGATCAGGCGGAAAATCGCTTGCACGCGCAAAAGGCCCTGCTGGAAATGCTCGTCGCGCCATCCTATCAGCCAGCATGAACGGGCCGCATCTGCTCGAGCTGAGTGATCTGGCCTGCGGCTATGAAGGGCAGGCCGTGGTGCAGGACCTCAACCTGCACCTGCAGGCTGGCGACATCGGCTGCCTGTTGGGTTCTTCCGGTTGCGGCAAGACCACCACGCTGCGCGCTATCGCCGGTTTCGAGCCGGTGCATCGCGGGCAGATCACCCTGGCGGGGGAAGTCATCTCCCGACCTGGTTTCACCCTGGCCCCGGAAAAACGCCGGATCGGTATGGTGTTTCAGGACTATGCGCTGTTCCCCCACCTGAGCGTGGCCGAGAACGTCGCCTTCGGCATTCGCAAGCACCCGCAGCAGGCGCGCATCACCGAAGAAATGCTTGAACTGGTCAACCTCGGTGCTCTCGGGCAACGCATGCCCCATGAACTGTCCGGCGGCCAGCAACAGCGCGTGGCCCTGGCCCGGGCCCTGGCACCGCAACCGAAATTGCTATTGCTCGATGAGCCCTTCTCCAATCTCGACGGCGAGCTGCGTCGGCGCCTGAGCCAGGAGGTGCGGGAGATTCTCAAGTCCCGGGGCACCAGCGCCATCCTGGTCACCCATGATCAGGACGAAGCCTTTGCCGTCAGCGATCAGGTCGGTGTATTCAGGCAGGGACGACTCGAGCAGTGGGATACGCCCCACGACCTCTACCACTACCCATTGACGCCTTTTGTCGCCAGCTTTGTCGGACAGGGCTATTTCATTCGTGGTCGACAGATCGATCCAGCCTCGGTGCAGACCGGGCTGGGCGTTCTCGGCAGCCATAGCCCCCGCGCTGCCGCCCCCGGTTCAGCGGTGGACGTATTGTTGCGTCCGGATGATATCGCCTACGCGCCGGACAGCCCGCTCAAGGCCAGAGTCACACGTCGTACCTTTCAGGGCGCCACGACCCTCTATCGCCTGCAACTGTCCGACGGCGGGCAGCTTGAAGCGCTGTTTCCCAGCTATGCCGATCATCGTGAAGGCGAAGAAGTCGGCATCAGCGTCGCCAACCGGCACTTGCTGACATTCGCTGCCGCCTGATCCTCAAGGCCGCCCGACTGGCGCGAACACCCCTTGGGTATGTTCCGCCAGCACCGCAGCGGCCAACTCCACCTCCAGCCCACGCCGCCCGGCACTGACATGAATGGTTGCGAACGACTGCGCGCTTTCGTCGATAAAAGTGCGCAGACGCTTCTTCTGCCCCAGCGGGCTGATACCGCCCAATAAATAACCGGTGGAACGCTGCGCGGCGACAGGGTCGGCCATTTCGACTTTCTTGGCCTTGGCCGCCTGAGCCAGAGCTTTCAAATCAAGGCTGCCAGCCACCGGTACCACAGCCACCAGCAACTCACCCTTCTCGGTGCAGGCCAGCAGCGTCTTGAATACCCGGGCCGGTTCCAGCCCGAGTTTCTCCGCCGCTTCCAGGCCGTAGGAGGCGGCCTTCGGGTCGTGTTCATAACTGTGAATGCGGTGCTCGGCACGCACTTTTTTCAGCAAATCCAGGGCGGGGGTCATGCAACACTCCAAGACGGGACACTAACCCATCAGTTTACCTGTCGGCCTGTTGCGTCGGAAACGGCGTTTCCTATATTAAGAAGCGTCCAAAGCAGCAAAGAACCGATGAACTGTTCACTTTCGACCTTTGACAGGGTTCTTTCTTGTCTATATTTTTTCGTTTACGAATATAGTGCTCATTGCACAATGCCAAATGCCTCACCTCATTTCCCAAGGCAATCGACATGAACGATAACCAGAACAAAAACTACATCATTGCCCTCGATCAAGGGACTACCAGCTCTCGCGCCATTATTTTCGACCGCGACGCCAATGTGGTGAGTACGGCCCAGAGCGAGTTCGTCCAGCATTATCCGCAGCCGGGCTGGGTCGAGCATGACCCGATGGAGATCTTCGCCACCCAGACCGCCTGCATGACCAAAGCCCTGGCCCAGGCCGACCTGCATCACAATCAGATTGCCGCCATCGGTATCACCAACCAGCGCGAAACCACCGTGGTCTGGGAGAAGGACACCGGGCGCCCGCTATACAACGCCATCGTCTGGCAATGCCGGCGCAGCACGGAAATCTGCGAGCAGCTCAAGCGCGATGGCATGGAGCCGTATATTCAGGAAACCACCGGGCTGGTCACCGACCCCTATTTCTCCGGCACCAAACTCAAGTGGATTCTCGACCACGTCGAAGGCAGCCGCGAGCGCGCACGCAACGGCGAGTTGCTGTTCGGCACCGTGGATAGCTGGCTGATCTGGAAATTCACCGGCGGCAAGGTGCACGTCACCGACTACACCAACGCCTCGCGGACCATGCTGTTCAATATTCACACTCTGGAGTGGGACCAGCGCATGCTCGATGCCCTGGATATCCCCCGGGAAATGCTGCCCGAAGTGAAGTCCTCCTCCGAGGTCTACGGCCACAGCAAGAGCGGCATCGCCATCGCTGGTATTGCCGGGGACCAACAGGCCGCGCTGTTCGGCCAGATGTGCGTCGAACCGGGCCAGGCGAAGAATACCTACGGCACCGGCTGCTTCCTGCTGATGAATACCGGCAAGAAGGCGGTCAAGTCCAACCACGGCATGCTCACCACCATCGGCTGCGGTCCCCGTGGCGAGGTGGCCTACGCACTCGAAGGTGCGGTGTTCAATGGTGGCTCCACCGTACAGTGGCTGCGTGACGAGCTGAAAATCATCAATGACGCCCTGGACACCGAGTATTTCGCCAGCAAGGTCAAGAGCAGCAACGGCGTCTATCTGGTGCCTGCCTTTACCGGCCTCGGCGCGCCCTACTGGGACCCGTACGCCCGTGGCGCGCTGTTCGGTCTGACCCGCGGGGTCAAAGTCGACCACATCATCCGCGCCGCCCTGGAATCCATTGCCTACCAGACCCGCGATGTCCTCGACGCCATGCAGCAGGACTCCGGCGAACGCCTCAAGTCCCTGCGCGTGGATGGCGGTGCAGTGGCCAACAACTTCCTCATGCAATTCCAGGCCGACATCCTCGGTACCCGTGTCGAACGTCCACAGATGCGCGAAACCACGGCGCTGGGCGCCGCCTTCCTGGCAGGCCTGGCCATTGGCTTCTGGAGCAGCCTGGACGAACTGCGCGATAAAGCGATTATCGAGCGTGAATTCACTCCGCAGTGCGCCGATGAAGAAAAGGAAAAGCTCTACGCCGGCTGGAAAAAAGCCGTCGAGCGTACCCGCGACTGGGCGCCCCACGAAAACGAAGAGTGATTGGCAAATGACAGGCGGCCCGTCACTGCGGCATCATGAGCCGCATACGGCCGCCTGTTAAGGAACTCCCAAAACAATGAATCTGCCTCCCCGCCAACAGCAGATCCTCGAACTGGTACGTGAACGCGGCTACGTGAGCATCGAAGAGATGGCCACGTTGTTCGTCGTGACTCCGCAAACCATTCGCCGCGATATCAACCAACTGGCGGAAATGAACCTGCTGCGGCGCTACCACGGTGGCGCTGCCTATGACTCGAGCATCGAAAACACTGCCTACGCCATGCGTGCGGATCAGATGCGTGACGAGAAGCAGCGAATCGCCGAAGCCATCGCCGCACAGATTCCGGATCATGCCTCCCTGTTCATCAATATCGGCACCACCACCGAATCCATCGCCCGCGCCCTGCTCAATCACAACAATCTGAAAATCATCACCAATAACCTGCACGTGGCCTCGATCCTCAGTGCCAAGGACGACTTCGAAGTCCTGCTCGCCGGTGGCAATGTCCGCCGTGATGGCGGTGTGGTGGGCCAGGCCAGCGTCGATTTCATCAACCAGTTCAAGGTTGACTTCGCGCTGGTCGGTATCAGCGGCATCGACGAAGACGGCAGCCTGCTGGACTTCGACTATCAGGAAGTACGTGTGTCCCAGGCGATCATTGCCAATGCCCGTCAGGTCATTCTTGCTGCTGACTCCAGCAAATTCGGCCGTAATGCCATGGTCCGCCTGGGCTCGATCAGCCTGATCGACTGCCTGGTGACCGACCAGGCACCGGTACCTGCACTGGTCCAGTTGCTGACGCAGAACAAGATTCGCCTGGAAGTCGTTTAAGCCCAGGATCGCTGGTGAACCTTGTGGGAGCGGATTCGTCGCGAAGAGGCCGGTACGTTCGATGAATCTCTATCGACGGACGAGCAGCTTTCGCGAATGAATTCGCTCCCACAAAAGCATCCTCCCAGCCACCTGGCCAAATCCCGTCCTACAATGTTCGGAATTGTTCCTTTCCCATCTTTATGATCAGTATTTTCAATCGATCCCGACTGGCTGTTACCTGACTATTGCGCTAATATTTTCGAAATTGAACATAAATGTTCGAATTCGTTATTAGCGAACACCGTCAGGAGGCCCCATGCCCCACACTCATCTGCCCACTCCGCCCTTGTCCGAGGTCTATGACATCGCCGTCATCGGTGGCGGCATCAATGGTGTCGGGATTGCCGCAGATGCCTCCGGTCGCGGGCTTTCGGTGTTCCTATGCGAAAAGGATGACTTGGCCAGCCACACCTCTTCGGCGAGCAGCAAGCTGATCCACGGCGGCCTGCGCTACCTCGAACATTACGAATTCCGTCTGGTGCGTGAAGCACTGGCCGAACGCGAGGTGCTGCTGGAAAAAGCCCCGCACATCGTCAAGCCGATGCGCTTTGTCCTGCCGCATCGCCCGCACCTGCGTCCGGCGTGGATGATCCGTGCCGGGCTGTTCCTTTATGACCATCTGGGCAAGCGGGAAAAACTCCCGGCTTCGCGCAGCCTGCGTTTCGACGCCAACAGCCCGCTGAAACCGCAGATCACCCGCGGCTTCGAATATTCCGACTGCTGGGTCGATGACGCCCGCCTGGTCGTGCTCAATGCCATGGCCGCCCGTGAAAACGGCGCGCACATTCATACCCAGACCCGCTGCCTCAACGCGCGCCGCAGCAAAGGCCTGTGGCACCTGCACATGGAGCGCGCCGACGGCAGCCTGTTCTCCATCCGCGCCAAGGCCTTGGTCAACGCCGCCGGGCCATGGGTCGCCAAGTTCATCCGTGACGATCTCAAGCTCGACTCGCCTTACGGCATCCGCCTGATTCAGGGCAGCCACCTGATCGTCGACAAGCTCTATGAAGGCGAAAACGCTTTCATCCTGCAAAACGAAGACCAGCGCATCGTGTTTGCCATTCCGTACATGGAGCGCTTTACCATCATCGGCACTACTGACCGCGAATATCAGGGCGACCCGAGCAAGGTGGAAATCACCGACGGTGAAATGGATTACATGCTCAAGGTGGCCAATGACCACTTCAAGAAACAGCTGACCCGTGCGGATGTGCTGCACACCTATTCCGGCGTGCGTCCGCTGTGCAATGACGAATCGGACAACCCGTCGGCGATTACCCGCGACTACACCTTGTCGCTGTCCGGCAGCAGTGAAGAAGCGCCGATCCTCTCGGTGTTCGGCGGCAAGCTGACCACCTATCGCAAGCTGGCAGAATCGGCCATGGCGCAACTGGCGCCGTTCTTTGCGCAGATGAAACCGAGCTGGACCGCCAAGGCGAGCCTGCCCGGCGGCGAGCAGATGACCACTCCGGCCGCCCTTAGCGCCGAACTCAGCCAACGCTACAGCTGGCTGCCGCCTGCAATCGCCAAACGCTGGGCCATTACCTACGGCAGCCGCAGCTGGCGCCTGCTGGAAGGCACCTCGGGCCTGAGTGACCTGGGCGAACACCTCGGTGGCGGCCTGTACACCCGGGAAGTCGATTACCTGTGCGACGTCGAATGGGCCGGCAGCGCCCAGGACATCCTGTGGCGGCGGACCAAGCTGGGCCTGTTCACCACAGCGCAAGAACAGGCCGCGATTCAGCAGTATCTGGATACCCATGTGCGTAAAGGCGATACGGCCGCTGCGTGATTTCCTGGGCCTGCTGGAGCCAGGCTTGCCCGCGAACGATTCAACGCGGTAAGCCTGGAGCACCGTGTTGTTTGATTCGCGGGCAAGCCTCTCTCTGACAAAATCTACCCTGCATTTACCAATCGGAATTCCGAACACCCCTCCCCCGCCTCATTCGGCATCCCGGACGCCGAACCCTTCCGCCCTCTCGGCAAAAAATAAATAATTACCTATAAATCAATAGCATAGACCTAATCGCCAGGTCTGGCACGGCTAATGCTCTACAGTTATCTAGTCGACCGCTTCGACCGTAGCGTGTGCCCGATTGGGCTGCCGTTGAAGCCTTCGCTGAACAGGCGGACCACTCCATTACCGGTCCCATAAAAAAAACAAAGTCGAGGATTAACCGATGCGCATCGTTCCCCATATCCTGGGCGCAGCAATCGCTGCCGCTCTGATCAGCACCCCGGTATTCGCTGCCGAGCTCACCGGCACCCTGAAGAAAATCAAGGACTCCGGCACCATCACCTTGGGTCACCGCGACTCCTCGATCCCGTTTTCCTACATCGCTGATGCCAGCGGCGTGCCGCAGGGCTACTCCCACGACATTCAGCTGAAAATCGTTGAAGCCATCAAGAAAGACCTGAACCTGCCTGACCTCAAGGTCAAGTACAACCTGGTCACCTCCCAGACCCGTATCCCGCTGGTGCAGAACGGCACCGTCGACGTTGAGTGTGGCTCCACCACCAACAACGCCGAACGCGCCCAGCAAGTGGACTTCTCCATCGGCATCTTCGAAATCGGTACCCGTCTGCTGACCAAGGCTGACTCGTCCTACAAAGACTTCGACGACCTGAAAGGCAAGAACGTCGTGACCACTGCTGGCACCACGTCTGAGCGCATCCTCAAAGCGATGAACGCCGACAAGCAGATGGGCATGAATGTGATCTCCGCCAAAGACCATGGCGAGTCCTTCCAGATGCTGGAATCGGGCCGTGCCGTTGCCTTCATGATGGACGACGCCCTGCTCGCCGGTGAAATGGCCAAGGCCAAGAAGCCGGCCGATTGGCACGTGACCGGTACTTCCCAGTCCAACGAAATCTATGGCTGCATGGTGCGCAAGGACGATCCTGCGTTCAAGAAAGCCGTGGATGACGCCATCGTCGCCACCTTCAAGTCGGGCGAGATCAACAAGATCTACGACAAGTGGTTCACCCAGCCTATCCCGCCAAAAGGCTTGAACCTGAACTTCCCGATGAGCGAAGAGCTCAAGGCCCTGATCGCCAACCCGAACGACAAGCCGGCACCGGACAAGAAAGCCTGAGGCTTGAACCCACCGTGACGGCCTGACCGCCGCCGGGGCACCACCTGCTCCGGCGGCGCTTACCACTCAAAGTGACGCCAACGTTGTCACGCCCGGCCGGAAGCCTGGGCAGGTTCGGCGAACGCAACAGCCCGAAGGGATTCGTGCGAACGGGTGCATGCATTTCGATCGATCAGAGGGGAGACCCTGATGAATTACAACTGGGACTGGGGCGTGTTCTTCAAGTCCACTGGCGTCGGCAGTGAAACCTACCTCGACTGGTATGTTTCGGGCCTTGGCTGGACTATCGCCATTTCCATCGTCGCCTGGCTCGTCGCCCTGACGCTGGGCTCGATACTCGGTGTCATGCGCACGGTGCCCAATCGCTGGGTGTCGGGCATTGCCACCGTCTATGTAGAAATCTTCCGTAATGTGCCGTTGCTGGTACAGCTGTTCATCTGGTACTTCCTGGTACCGGACCTGCTGCCCGAGCACATTCAGGAGTGGTACAAGCAGGACCTCAACCCGACCACCTCAGCCTTCCTGAGCGTCGTCGTGTGCCTGGGCCTGTTCACTGCCGCCCGCGTCTGCGAGCAGGTACGCACCGGTATCCAGGCGCTGCCACGCGGCCAGGAAGCCGCAGCCCGCGCCATGGGTTTCAAACTGCCGCAGATCTACTGGAACGTGCTGTTGCCCCAGGCATACCGGATCATCATTCCGCCGCTTACCTCCGAATTCCTCAACGTGTTCAAGAACTCGTCCGTGGCTTCGTTGATCGGCCTGATGGAATTGCTGGCGCAGACCAAACAGACCGCCGAGTTTTCCGCGAACCTGTTCGAAGCCTTCACCCTGGCGACCCTGATCTACTTCACCCTGAACATGAGCCTGATGTTGCTCATGCGCCTGGTCGAGAAGAAAGTCGCCGTGCCCGGACTGATCTCCGTGGGAGGTAAATAATGGACTTCAGTGGAATCGTCCCGGCCATTCCCGGCCTGTGGAACGGCATGGTCATGACCCTGCAACTGATGGTCATGGGTGTCGTCGGCGGTATCATCATCGGCACCCTGCTGGCACTGATGCGCTTGTCGTCGAACAAGCTGCTGGCTAATATCGCCGGGGCCTACGTCAACTACTTCCGTTCGATCCCGTTGCTGCTGGTCATCACCTGGTTCTACCTGGCGGTGCCGTTCGTGCTGCGCTGGATCACCGGACAAGACACGCCGATCGGCGCGTTCACCTCCTGCGTCGTGGCCTTCATGATGTTCGAGGCCGCGTACTTCTGCGAAATCGTCCGTGCCGGCGTGCAGTCCATCTCCCGTGGCCAGATGGGCGCCGCCCAGGCCCTGGGCATGACCTACGGTCAGATGATGCGCCTGATCATCCTGCCCCAGGCCTTCCGCAAGATGACCCCGCTGCTGCTGCAGCAAAGCATCATCCTGTTCCAGGACACCTCCCTGGTGTACACGGTCGGGCTGGTGGACTTCCTCAATTCCGCGCGCTCCAGTGGCGACATCATTGGTCGTTCCAATGAATTCCTGATCATCGCGGGTCTTGTGTATTTCACGATCAGCTTTGCCGCCTCGGTGCTGGTGAAGCGTCTGCAAAAAAGGTTCGCCGTATGATTTCCATCAAGAACGTAAACAAGTGGTACGGGGATTTTCAGGTGCTGACCGATTGCAGCACCGAAGTCGCCAAGGGTGAGGTGGTAGTGGTTTGCGGGCCGTCCGGCTCCGGCAAGTCGACCCTGATCAAGTGCGTCAACGCCCTGGAGCCCTTCCAGAAGGGTGACATCGTGGTCGACGGCACGTCCATCGCCGACCCGAAGACCAACCTGCCGAAACTGCGCTCGCGCGTCGGCATGGTGTTCCAGCACTTCGAGCTGTTCCCGCACCTGACCATCGTGGAAAACCTGACCATCGCGCAGATCAAGGTGCTGGGCCGCAGCAAGGCCGAAGCCACCGAGAAAGGCCTCAAGCTGCTCGACCGCGTCGGCCTGTCGGCCCATGCCCACAAGCATCCCGGCCAGCTTTCCGGCGGTCAGCAGCAGCGCGTGGCAATTGCCCGTGCCTTGGCGATGGACCCGGTGGTCATGCTGTTCGACGAACCGACCTCGGCCCTCGATCCGGAAATGGTCAACGAAGTCCTCGACGTCATGGTCCAGTTGGCCCATGAAGGCATGACCATGATGTGCGTGACCCACGAAATGGGCTTTGCCCGCAAAGTGGCCAACCGCGTGATCTTCATGGACAAGGGTCAGATCGTCGAAGACTGCGCCAAGGAAGAGTTCTTCGGTGACGTCAGCGCACGCTCCGAACGCGCCCAGCAGTTCCTGGCCAAGATCCTGCAACACTGATTGAAGCCGCAAACGCGAGCCCTGTAGGAGCTGCCGAAGGCTGCGATGGCGCGCGCAGCGGGCCCGCGTTGTCGGTCGCCATAAAGGTCCTGCGGACCTTATCGCAGCCTTCGGCAGCTCCTACGGAAATACCGCATAAGTTCATGCGTTATGCATTGTTTGACAAGACACCGGCTCGAAAGAGCCAGCCACCCCGGTGGTCCGTGCAAGGCATTGCACGGGCCGCTGTTCGGGCCAGGATGACTGTGATGAAATGCGACCCTCCTCTCTATCGCGCCACGCCGCCATCACTCGCCGTGAAACCCCGACTGATACGCCACCTGTTTCTACCCCCGCTGATCCTTCTGCTGATGGTCGCACTGGGTTATGCCGCCTATCTGGTCAGCGAACGCAACGGCATCAAGGCCTTGAGCGAAAACGGCGAACGCCAGCTCGAGCTGCATGCCCGCACCCTTGAAAGTGAAATCAACAAATACACCTACCTGCCCAGCGTCCTGGAGCTTGAGTCCAGCGTCTCGATGCTGCTCAAGGAGCCGACGCCCGAGCTGCGCCGCGAGGTCAACGATTACCTGGAAGGCCTGAACCGGCGCAGCCGCAGCCGGGCCATCTATGTACTGGACACCACGGGCAGGGTGCTGGCCACCAGTAACTGGCGCGATGCCGACAGTTATCTGGGCGAAGACCTGTCATTCCGCGCCTACTTCCAGGACGCCGTGCGCGGCCTGCCCGGCCGCTTCTACGGCATCGGCAGCACCACCGGCGAGCCCGGCTACTACCTGGCCCACGGCCTGGAAGAACACGGCAAGATCATCGGCGTGGCGGTGATCAAGGTACGCCTCGAAGCCCTGGAGGAACGCTGGCAACGGGCACGCCTGGAAGCCTTCGTCAGTGACGAGAACGGCATCATCATCCTCTCCAGCGATCCGGCGAGACGACTCAAGTCCGTGCGCCCGCTGACGCCGGAGATCAAGGAACGCCTGGCGCGCAGCCTGCAATATTACTGGTGGCCGCTGAACGAACTGGTGCCGCTGGAGCGGGAAGTGCTGACCGAAGGCGCCGAGAAGCTGACCTTCCCGGCCAACACCAGCGTCGATACCGAACACACCAAAGTCAGTTATCTGGCCCAGACCCGACGCTTGAGCGACACGCCCTGGCACCTGACCCTGCTCACGCCTCTGGAAGACCTGCGTCGCGAAGCTGGCAGCCAGGGCATGCTGGTGGCGGTGGCCTGCGCTCTGGTGGCATTCCTGCTGATTGCCTGGAACGAGCGACGCAAGGTGCTCTCTACTCGCCTTGCCGCGCGGGAAGCCTTGCAGGCCGCCAATAACGAACTGGAACGCAAGATCACCGAACGCACCGCCGACCTGCGCGCCAGCAACGAACGCCTCAAAGGCCAGATCCGCGAACGCCGCCAGGCCGAAGACACCCTGCGCCGCGCCCAGGACGAACTGGTCCAGGCGGGCAAACTGGCAGCCATCGGCCAGATGTCCACCAGCATCGCCCACGAACTCAATCAACCCCTGGCCGCGCTGCGCACCCTGTCCGGCAACACCGTGCGCTTCATTGAGCGCGGTGCCCTGGAGACTGCCAGCACCAATCTGCGCACGATCAACGATCTGGTCGACCGCATGGGCCGCATCACCGCCAGCCTGCGCGCCTTCGCCCGCCGTGGTGACGGCAAGGACCATGGCCAGGCCATGCCGGGCAAGGCCGTGGAAGCCGCGCTGGGCCTGCTGGCCGGACGCCTGGAAAGCTTTGAGCTGACCCTGCATCAGGACTTTTCCGACATTGCCTTGCGAATTGATCAGACTCGCCTGGAGCAAATTCTCGTAAATCTGATCGGCAATGCCCTGGACGCCATGCAGGCCCAGCCGCTGCCGGAGCTGTGGCTTGAAGGCGCTATCGTCGACAGCCGTTATCGCCTGCTGGTGCGCGACAACGGCCACGGCATTGATGCCGAAGCGCGCAAGCATCTGTTCGAACCCTTCTTCACCACCAAACCCGGCGAGCAAGGCCTGGGCCTGGGCCTGACCCTGTCTGCCAGCCTCGCCGCTGCGGCGGGTGGCAGCCTGAGCGCCGAACACCCGGCCAGCGGCGGCACAGCCTTTGTCCTGTGCCTGCCGCTGGTGGAAGCCATACCCGAGCCGCAGACTGACGAACCGACATGAGTGCAATCCTATGAGCCAATACGGCGACCTTACCGTCCTCATCGTCGAAGACGACCCCCATGTCCTGCTGGGCTGCCAACAGGCCCTGGCCCTGGAAGATATCCACAGCGAGGGCGTTGGCAGTGCCGAAGAGGCCCTGAGCCGCATCGGCGACAACTTCGCCGGCATCGTCATCAGCGATATTCGTCTGCCCGGCATCGATGGTCTGGAACTGCTGACCCGACTCAAGGCCCTGGACCGCAGCCTGCCGGTAGTGCTGATCACCGGCCACGGTGATATCTCCATGGCGGTCAGTGCCATGCGTGACGGCGCCTACGACTTCATGGAAAAACCCTTCTCACCCGAGCGCCTGGTGGACGTCACCCGCCGCGCTCTGGAGCAACGCGGGCTGGCCCGGGAGGTCTTCGCCCTGCGCAGGCAACTGGCCGAGCGCGATTCCCTGGAAGGCAAGATCATCGGCCGCTCCCCGGCCATGCAGAACCTGCGCGCACTGATCGCCAACGTCGCCGATACCTCGGCCAACGTGCTGATCGAAGGCGAAACCGGCACCGGCAAAGAACTGGTTGCTCGTTGCCTGCATGACTTCAGCCGCCGTCACACCCAGCAGTTCGTCGCCCTCAACTGCGGCGGGCTGCCGGAGAACCTGTTCGAATCGGAAATCTTCGGCCACGAGGCCAACGCCTTTACCGGCGCAGGCAAGCGGCGCATCGGCAAGATCGAACACGCCCACAACGGCACGCTGTTCCTCGATGAAGTGGAAAGCATGCCGATCAACCTGCAGATCAAGCTGCTACGTGTCTTGCAGGAACGCACCCTGGAACGCCTGGGTTCCAACCAGAGCGTGGCGGTGGATTGCCGGGTGATCGCCGCAACCAAATCCGACCTCGATCAACTCAGCCGCGCCAACCAGTTCCGCAGTGACCTGTACTACCGGCTCAATGTCGTGACCCTGGAACTGCCGCCGCTACGCGAGCGGCGCGAAGATATCCTGCAACTGTTTGAACACTTCCTCCAGCTGTCGTCCCTGCGCTTCGACCGCGAGCCCCAGCCTCTGGACTCGCAGACCATGTCGGCCCTGATGGGTCACGACTGGCCGGGCAACGTGCGCGAACTGCGCAACGTTGCCGAACGCTATGCCCTGGGCCTGCCCGCCTTCAAGAAAAGCGGCAACCACAGCGAAAGCCACAGCCTGGGCTTTGCCGAAGCCGTGGAAGCCTTCGAGCGCAACCTGCTCAGCGACGCGCTGCAACGCAGCGGCGGTAACCTCAGCCAGGCCAGTCAGGAACTGGGCATGGCCAAGACCACGTTGTTCGACAAGGTCAAAAAATATGGGCTGGGCTGAGTTAAACACAGCGCTCATGTGGGACCGGCTTCAGCCGGGAAGGCGCCCTTCTGATCAACGAAATGCAGCGGATGTACCGGCCCTTTCCCGGCTAAAGCCGGTCCCACGGATATCACTCCGATTCAGACAAGTGCGTTACCCCAACAAGCTCGAGGCGCCTCCACTGTGGATCTGATTTTAAAGGCACTGCTCGGCGGCGCCGTCGTCGTCATCCTGGCCATGCTGGCCAAGACCAAAAACTATTACATCGCCGGCCTGGTACCGCTGTTCCCCACCTTTGCCCTGATCGCTCACTACATCGTCGGCAAGGGCCGTTCCCTGGACGACCTGAAGACCACCATTGTTTTCGGCATGTGGTCGATCATCCCCTACTTCGTCTACCTCGCCGCGCTGTATCTGCTGGTCGACCGCCTGCGCCTGGAAATCTCCCTGGCCCTGGCGGCCGTCGCCTGGCTGATCGCCGCGACGCTCTTGGTCACCATTTGGGTGAAGCTGCATTAACCAAATAAATCCATGATCTGGAATGCAATCCAGTAGGAGCTGCCGAAGGCTGCGAAAGCGGTGTATCAGTCAGCCCCCTCGCAGCCTTCGGCAGCGCCTGCAAAAACCGGAGGCTGGCCCACCCCTTGCATTCACCCCTGTCAGGCCCGCCCGGCCGGCTTTCATATTGAATAAAGCCGGTATCTGAGCGGGATTGGCACAGGTGAATCCGACCTTTGAACATTCTCGATCTCGACCACAGCCTGACGGCCCAGGCGCCGATTGCGCAGCGTCTGGCCGATGGCCGCGCCACGCGCATCGACTTGCTGGAACTGGGCCCGAAACTGCGCCTGTGGTCCACGGAAAAAAACTACCGGCGCTTCGCTCAACGTCTGGAACATCGCGCCCGGCCTATAGGCAAGCGGCCGGAAATCTACTTTGTCGGCTCCGGCGACTATCACCATCTGACCCCGGCTTTCCTTACCGACCTGCCGGAACCAGTAACCCTGATCCACTTCGACAACCACCCCGACTGGGTGCAACTGGCACCCCGTCGTCATTGCGGATCCTGGGTCAATCGGGCGCTGAAGCTGCCGAACATCAAACGCATCGTCACCCTCGGCCCGTGCAGCGATGACCTGCACAACCCGCAGTTGCGCGGCGGCAATCTCGGCGCCTTGAAGCGCGGCGACCTGCAGCTGTTTCCCTGGCAGCACGCGCCATCGAAAGTCTGGGGGTATATCGGCGATGGGCCCGGCCATCAGCAGCGCGACAACCATCTGCACTGGAAGAACCTCGCCGAGCAGGATTGGCCACGCTTTCTCGCCCGGCTGATCGACAGCCTGCCCACCGAGGCCATCTGGATCACCATCGACAAGGACGTACTCGCCAGCGAGGACGCCGCCACCAATTGGGATCAGGGCGGCATGCGTCTGTCCCATCTGCTGCAAGCATTGGGTTTGCTGGCGGCGCGCACGCGGGTCATTGGTATCGATGTCTGCGGCGAGTTCGCCAAACCGGCTTACAGCAACCCGCTCAAACGCTGGGAAGCCAAGTCCGATCAGCCCCCGGCCGAGCGCTGGAGTGAACTGGATATCCTGCGCAACGCCTATACCAACGGCGCCTTGATCGACCTGTTCGACGAGGTGTTTGCGTGAGCCTGTCCATCATTCTACTGATCGCCTTTTCCATCCTCCTTGACGTGATCGGCCAACTGGCCTTCAAGCTCGGCCTGGATCGCCTGCCCGAGCAGGACGGCGGCTTTCGCCTGCGCGGTTTCTGGCTGCAATTGATGGCCGCTCCTCTGCTCTGGGCGGGCATCGTGGCCTATATCGTCGAGTTTCTGGTCTGGCTGGAAGTGTTGTCGCTCGCCCCGCTGAGCGTGGCGTTTCCGGCGGCCAGCCTGAGTTATTGCGGCGTGGTTCTGGCCGGGCGCCTGGTACTGGGCGAAACCGTCAGCCGCCGTCGCTGGCTGGGCACCCTGGTCATTACCGGCGGCGTCATGCTGGTCATCGCCACTGGAGGCTGAACGCTATGAACGAAGAATCCATCATGAGCCATTCCACAACCCATAACTGGCTGGCCAAACGCAGCACCAGTGTTGCCCTGTGGGCCATGCTGATTACCAGCGAAAGCACGGCGCAGATCGCCATGAAGCTGGGCGGCGATGACCTGACCAACATGACCTTCGGTCTGAACTGGCTGATCACGGCCCTGACGACCCCTGCGGTATTGGTGGCGGTGGGTTGCTACGCAGCATCGTTCCTGATCTGGATGCTGATCCTGCGCAGCACTCACCTGAGCGTGGCGTTTCCCCTGAGTTCGCTGGTATTTGTCGGCGTACTGCTCGGCTCCTGGCTGGGCCTGGGCGAGCACATCAGCTGGCTGCACTGGCTGGGAGTGGCCATCATCGTCGGCGGGATTACGTTATTGGCAGAGGGGGATCACGAGTAGCCGCAGGTGATTCTGTAGGAGCCGGCTTGCCCGCGAAGAGGATCGCACATGCGATACATCTTTTGAGTCAGAAACAGCCTTCGCGGGCAAGCCTCGCTCCAACGGGACGAGGCTCGCCGCTGGATTACCTGCGCAGCAAAAAGCCCAACCCATGGGACACCGGTATCACCTTCACCCCCGCCTCACGCTGCTGCTCGCGGATCTGCCGGTGAAACGCCTTGACCTTGGTCCAATGCATCTTCGGCCGGTAGTGGTGTTCGGCGTGATAGCCGTTGTTCATCCAGATCAGGTTGTACAGCACGCTGTATGAGCTGACGCCCCAGGCAATCGGCAGATCGGGGTTGCCGCCCAGGTGTTCGTAATAGCCATTGAGCGACGACAGCGACTGGCCCAGGTACCAGAACGGCAACAGCAGCAGAACCGCGTGCCAGTCGTAGAGCGCCAGCGCGATGTAGAAAGCGATGGTCAGATAGATTTCCACCTTGACCCAACGCGCGTCGGCCGGGCGCTTGCGCTGCATTTCTTCGTAGAACGCCTTGGGATCGTCGCGAAACATGCTGAGAAAGACATAGCGCCAGAGTTCCTCCGGCTGGCCGTCCCGGCCGTGCTTGTAGATCGACAGCGGGTCGATGGTTTCGCCATGGGCGTCGGGCAGGTCGGAGTTGCCGCGGTGATGGCGGTTGTGGATATCGCGATACAGGGTCTGGGAGAAGCCGATGGTCACCGACAGCAGCAGATCGAACGCCCGGTTCATCCACGGCACGGTGAAGTAGGCGTTGTGAATCTGGTTGTGGGAAATGCTGTTGATGCTCCACGACAGGCTTACGGCATACAGCAGCGCCAGGGGCACGAGGGCCCACCACGACAGGCTGTGGAAGGCTGCGACCAGCCAGACCACGAAAGCAAAATGCGCCAAGCCCATGGCAATGGGGATCAGGTCCCAGAGCGAATGGGCGAGCCAGCGATAAACGGGACGAGCCATGAAAAACCACCTCGAAATGATGAGTCTTTCAGGGCCATTGCAAACGTCAGACCAATCCTCAGAAGTGGTAAGCCAATGCTGCGTCCACCTCGCCCTGATCGGCGCTGCCGCGCTGCTTGACGATGCTGCTGTCGGCCGCAGAATCAGTCAGGTGAACCCAACTGACACTGGTCAGCAGCGACCAATTCCCGACCAATGGAAAGGCCGCGCTCTGGCTCAGTGTGATGTCCTGCAGGCCGCCGCTGGCGCGGTACGGGCGGATGCCGGACGCGGCGGATTCCTGCTGGCTGACCCCGAAGAAGGTGCGGGTCTGTTCGGCATTGGCGTAGTGAGCCGTCACCGTCGTCCCGCCAAAAATGCCCAGGCTCTCTGGACCCAAGGGATAGTCGGCTTCGCTGCCCAACTGCCCCAGCAGCCCTCCCTGTCCGCTGGCGCCGCCAAAGGTACGGCCTGTGCGGGCAAAGGCGCGCAGGCCTTCGAACGGGCTGTATTCAACAAAACCACCCACCTCCCCCATACCCGGTACGTTACGCAGGCCGCGCAATGCGTCGTTATCGTCGCGCCCCGGCACGTAGTTGACGAAAGGTCCGGCGCTCCATCCGTCGAGCTTGAGGGCATTCCAGGACAAGCCATCCTCGGAGTCGAGATCGACGCTGCCCAGGCTCAGGTCCAGATAGGGAATCGGCTTGAACTCATAGTGGCTGGCCGTGGGGTCATAGGGGCGGTACGCGTAGCCCGCGCCCGCCATGCCCTTGAGGCCGCTCAGGCCCAGGCTGTCCAGCGCGTCCGTCACTTCATCGGCATGGCCGAAAGCGCTGAAGAACAGGGCGCAGAACAAGGGCAGAGCGCGGTTGAACGATGACATGAGGCAAATCCCGGGTAGCAGAACATGGCGGCATCAATCCTCGGACAGGCCCTCCCACGCAAGCACTGATGTTGTTTGTAGCGACCTACAAAAATTGTAGCTTCGCCGCCTGCTTTTCTCGGCATACCCCGGCGCAGGCCCAGCCTGGCTGGCTTTTGGCCCTTTGGCACACTCCCTGCTCTACCGCCTATGACAGCGCTTTGAGCGCCTTAATCAACATAGGCAAATGCAGATGATGCACTGGCATATCGTGTGTGATTTCGACGGTACGATCACCCGCACCGACGTAATCGACAGCATCCTGGAACGGTTCGCTGATCCGAGCTGGGAAGCTATCGAAGAAGAATGGCTGTCCGGCCGAATTGGTTCCCGGGAATGCCTCAGCCGCCAGATTGCGCTGGTCAAGGCTTACCCGGCACAACTGCTGGAACACTTTGACAGCGTCAAGATCGACCCGGCCTTCACCGACTTCGTCGAGCTGGTCATGGGCCGTGGCGCGACGCTGGATATCGTCAGTGACGGTCTCGAGCAAGGCATTGCGCGAATCCTCTCGCGCAACGACGGCCCGCTGCTGCCGATCATTGCCAACCGCTTGCGTCAGGTTGACCACGACAGCTGGCGCATCGTTTTTCCCAATGCCAGCGATGCCTGTCGCGCCGCGTCGGGCAATTGCAAATGCAAGTCCACGCCGCAAGGCAAGCGTGTGCTGGTGATCGGCGACGGCAAGTCCGACATGTGCGTCGCTTCGACCGCCGACTTCGTCTTCGCCAAAAACAGCCTGGCCGACCATTGCGAGCGCAATGGCATCCCCTACGCCCGCTTCGACTCCTTCGCCGAACTCCCCGCGCTGCTGGCCCTGTTGCCGCATAGCGACACCCCGGCAGCCAACCGCCTCCCTCTTGAACAGCAGGAACTCTTCCACCATGTCTGATATCCGCATCGCCACCCCTGAAGACCAGATCCTTCTGGAAAAAGAAGCCAAGTACTGCTCCTTCGGCGACACCGTTCACTACATCGACCCGCCGCGCATTTTCAGCCGCTGCGAAGGTTCGTACGTCTATGACACCAGCGACCAGGCCTACCTCGACCTGCAGATGTGGTACTCGGCGGTCAACTTCGGCTACGCCAACCCACGCCTGAACAATGCGCTGAAACAACAGATCGACACCCTGCCGCAGATTGCCAGCCAGTACCTGCACAAAGGCAAGATCGAGCTGTCGGAACACATCGCGGTGGACGCCAGGAAGAAGTTCGGCCTCGACGGTCGCGTGCACTTCAACGTCGGCGGCTCCCAGTCCATCGAGGATTCGCTCAAAGTCGTGCGTAACGCCAGCAACGGCAAGAGCCTGATGTTCGCCTTTGAAGGCGGCTACCACGGTCGTACCCTCGGCGCTTCGTCGATCACCTCCAGCTACCGCTACCGTCGCCGCTACGGTCATTTCGGCGAGCGTGCGCAGTTCATCCCGTTCCCGTACCACTTCCGCGGCCCCAAAGGCATGAGCAAGGAAGAATACGGCAGCTACTGCGTCAAGCAGTTCGCCCGTCTGTTCGAGACCGAATACAACGGCGTGTGGGACCCGAAAGTCGGCCAGAGCGAATACGCCGCCTTCTACGTCGAGCCGATCCAGGGCACCGGCGGCTACGTGATTCCGCCGATGAACTTCTACAGCGAACTCAAGCAGGTCCTCGACCAGCACGGCATCCTGATGGTGGTCGATGAAATCCAGATGGGCTTCTATCGCACCGGCAAGCTGTGGTCCATCGAGCACTTTGACGTCAAACCCGACGTGATCGTGTTCGGCAAGGCCCTGACCAACGGCCTCAACCCGCTGGGCGGCATCTGGGCGCGTGAAGAGCTGATCAATCCGAAGATCTTCCCGCCAGGCTCGACCCACTCCACCTTCGCCTCCAACCCGCTGGGCACTGCCGTGGGCCTGGAAATGTTCAAGATGACCTCGGAAATCGACTACGGCGCGATGGTCATGGAAAAGGGCAAATACTTCCTGGCCGGCCTGCAGGACCTGCAGAAACGCTACCCGATCATCGGCGACGTCGACGGCCTGGGCCTGGCGCTGCGCTGCGAAATCTGCGGTCCGGACGGCTTCACCCCGGACAAGGCGACCCTGGACTTCATGGTCGACGAAGGCATGAAAGGCGACATCGAGATCGACGGCAAGCGCCTGGGCCTGATCCTCGACGTGGGCGGCTACTACAAGAACGTCATCACCCTGGCACCGTCGCTGGAAATCAGCTACGCCGAAATCGACCTGGGCCTGGCCCTGCTCGACCGCCTGCTGCACCGGGCCATGAAACGATGAACGAGACCGCGATCGACATGGGCGAAGGCGATGCCGGTTTCGTGCTTGGCGAGGGTCGCGTCGCGGTGCTATTGATCCACGGCCTCACGGGCACCCCGACGGAGTTGCGTCGGGTGGCCCAGGGTCTGGCGGACCGGGGTTGCACGGTGTACGTGCCGACCCTGGCCGGGCACTGCGGCAACAACGATGACTTGCAACGCACGGTCTGGACCGACTGGTACGAAAGCGCCCGCCGTGCTTTCGTCGGCATCCGCGCGCGTCACGAGGAAGTGTTTGTCGGCGGACTGTCCATGGGCGCGGTGATGTCCATGCACATGGCCGCCGAGCATCCGGGGCAGATCGCCGGGCTGCTGCTGTATTCCACGACCTTGCGCTACGACGGCTGGAACATGCCGTTCGCCGCCAAGTTCACCAATATTTTCATGGCGATTCCGTTTGGCGTGCATATCTGCCGCTTCAACGAAAAGCCGCCTTATGGCATCAAGAACCCGCGCCTGCGGGCCATCGTCGAACGGCAGATGAAAGACGGCGAAAGCAGCAATGCCGGGCTGTTGACCATGTCCGGCGTCAGCGTGCGCGAACTGCATCGGCTGATTGCCGTGGTCAAGCGGCGCATGCCGACGATCACCACGCCGACCCTGGTGCTGCATTCCAGCGAGGACGACATCACCAGCCGCTGGAATGCCGACTACATCGAACGGCGCATCGGCGGCCCGGTGGTCAAGGTGCTACTGGACAACTGCTATCACATGATCACGGTCGATCTGCAGTACCGCGAAGTGGTGGCGCTGAGCGCCAGCTTCATCGAAACCCGCACCGCTGCCACCAGCCGCGAAACCCATGCGGCGCCCTTCCATGAACAGCAGCAATTGGCCTGACCTTCAATGATCACTGCGCATGCATTCGCCAGCATTCAGGCTATCGATCGGGACCAGTGGAATGATTGCTTCCCCGCTTCCCTGGAAGACTGGGATTACTATCTGGCGGTGGAAACGGCCGGGATTGCGGAGTTTCGCTGGCGCTACCTGGCGTTGTTTGAAGGAGAGGTCTTGCTCGCGGTGGCGCCGGCCTTTATCACCCACTACAGCCTCGACACCACAATGCAGGGTGCAGGCAAGCGCCTGACCGAAAAACTCCAGAGCCTGTGGCCCGGTGCCCTGCAAGTCTCGCTGTATGCCATCGGTTCACCCGTGGCCGAGCAATGCAATGCCGGTACCGCCAGCTGCGTGCCTGTCCATCAGCGTCGTCATCTGCTCAGCGAACTGTTGCAACTGGCGCGCCGCGATGCCGACAGCTTTGGGATCGGCCTTCTGGCTGTCAAGGATGCGCCCATCGCCGACGAGCACTGGGTACAGAGCTGCCGTGATGCCGGGCTGCAATCCATGCCCAGCCTGCCCAGCTCGACCCTGCCGGTGCAGTTCGGCTCCATCGAGGCCTACCTAGGTTCCCTGGGCAAATCCACGCGCAAGGACCTGCGGCGTATCCTGCGCGGGCCGGCGCCGCGTATCGAGTGGCGACACACTATCGACGACGTGTTGCCGGACATCATGCGCCTGTACGAAGCCACCCTGGCCCGCAGCGATCTGCAATTCGAGCGCCTAGGGCCGGACTATTTCACCGGCATCCTCAAACAGCTCGAAGAACGCGCGGTCTGCGTGCTGTACTGGATCGACGAGCAACTGGTGGCCTTCAACCTGATGCTGCTGGACGAACGGCGCCTGATCGACAAGTTCTTCGCCCACGACCCGCAGCACACCCGCGAGCACAACCTGTACGCACGCAGTTGGCTGGCCAATGTCGACTACTGTATTCAACATCGCATTCCGGTGTACGAATCAGGCCAGGCCGGTTACGCCAACAAGATCCGTTACGGTTGCCGATTCCAGGGCAATATGTTGTTCTTCCGTCATCGCAACTGGATGCTCAACAACCTGCTCAAGCTGGTCAGACTGATCATCCGCCCCGACCGACACGACCCCGCCATGGCGGCGGCAATAAGCGAACCTTGATGGCTCAGAACCAGAACCAGAACCAGAACCAGAACCGGCCCCAGGCCAGAGCATCGTTTTTCTCGCTGTCACGCTGGAGCGTTCAACGCAAGCTGGTCCTGGCGTTCTGGCTGGTCAGCGTCATTCCGACCATGATCGCCGCCGAACTGGCGGCAACCACCCTGTCGCAGATTTTCGAAAGCAACGTACGCATCTGGCTGCAGGAGTCGACGCGCATCGTTGAAGACGAGATCAGCGAGATCCTGCGTGACAACGCCAGGGTCGCGCAGCTGTTCCTGACCTACACCCACCCGGCAGTGCACATGGGCAACAAGCACGACCGGATGATCGCCGACACAGCCGACGCCATGGGCATCGACGTGGTCGCACTGATCCGCTCCAGTGATCACAAAGTGATCTACTCCACCGCCCCGGATGATGTGGTCGCGCAGATCAGCCTGGCGCCCAATGCCGTGCTGCAAACCCTGCAGAACGGCGGCACCCAGGTCGGCGCCGTGGTCTCGACCTTTCATACCACCGAGGATGGCGTCGATTACGAACTGCTGATCACCACCTACCTGGACAGCAGCTTCCTCACCAGCGTGGCCGATGTGCACTCCCTGGACCTGCGCCTGTACCTGAGCAACAAGGTGGGTTTCGGCGAGGTTTTCTCGACCCAGCGTTTTGAAGATCACCCGGCCCTGGTGCCGCACAAGATCGAACAGATCCTGCGCGACACCAAGGCCGCCAGCGAACAGTCCACTTCGCGCTACAGCGGCCTGTATTCGCCGATCTTCAATGACAGCGGCGAGATGCAGGGCGTGGTGTTCAGCGGCCTGCTGCGCCATTCCAGCCTGGTCGGGCTGGTCAACCAGACCAACCTGTTCGTGCTGATTCTGCTGGTCGGTTCAGCCTTGTCCCTGAGTGTCGGCTGGCTGATTTCCCGACGCCTGACCCTGCCCCTGCGTGGTCTCTCGGCAGGCGTGCGTGCCGTCACCGCAGGTGACTATCACCAACAAGTGGAAGTCATCGGCAGCGACGAACTGGCCGAGCTGAGCGTGACCTTCAACCACATGACTGAACGCCTGCGCGAGCTGCAACATCTGGAGTCCCAGCTGCGCCGCCGCGACCGTCTGCACACCCTCGGCGAAGTGGCCATGGGCCTGGCCCACGAGATCCGCAACCCCCTGGGCATCATCAAGACCGCCACGCAACTGCTGCACCGCCGCGCCGCCCTGCCGGAAACCGACATGCGCCATCTGGAATATGTGATCAGCGAAGTCACCCGGATCAATGACCTGATCACCGACTTCCTCGATTTCGCCCGCCCCAGCGCGCCCCTGCGTTCCCTGCAACTGGCGCGGCCGCTGCTCGAAGACCTGCTGGGTTTCTGCGCGCCGGAGCTGGAAACCCACCATGTCCAGGCGAGCATCGTCGAACATGATCGCAATGCGATGATCTACGTCGACGGCCGCCAGTTGACCCAGGCCTGCCTGAACCTGGTACTCAATGCCATCGACGCCATGCCCGGCGGCGGGCACCTGATCCTGGGCATCGCCAGCGAAGCGCCCTATACCGTGATCAGCGTCACCGATACCGGTCAGGGCATCGAAGCGGATATGCTGGAACGTATCTTCACCCCCTTTGTCACTACCAAGGCCTCGGGCACCGGCCTGGGTCTGGCCAAGGTCTACTCGATCATGGAAAACCACGGCGGCCGCATCGAATGCATCAGCGAACCCGGCGCCGGGGCGACGTTCAACCTGTACCTGCCCAGCCATGAACACAGCGATGAAGGAAAACCCTCATGAGTCATAACGTGCTGGTGGTGGACGACGAGCCCAAGCTCTGTGACCTGCTGGCCTCGGCCCTGAGCCAGAACGGTATCCAGGTGTTTACCGCGGGCAACGGCCTGCATGCGCTGACGGTGCTTGAGCGCGAAGAAATCGACCTGGTCATCAGCGACTGGCGCATGCCCGGCATGGATGGCCCGCAACTGCTGGCGGAGATCAAACTGCGTTTCCCGCAGTTGCCGGTAATCGTGATGACCGCCTACAGCACGGTAAAAAACGCCGTGCAGTCGATGCGCAACGGCGCCTTCGACTACATCAGCAAACCCTTCGATATCGACGAGCTGGACATCACCGTCAGCAAGGCGCTGCAGTTTCGCGACATCCTGCGCGACAACCAGCGCCTGCGCGCCGAACTCGACGAACATCAACAGATCGACAGCCTGGTCGGCGAAAGCCCGGCCTTTCGCCGGGTGTTGCAGGCCGTGGATTCAGTACGGGAAAGCAGCGCCACTATCCTGCTCACCGGCGAGAGCGGCACCGGCAAGGAAATGGTCGCCCGGGCCATTCACAAGCACGGCAACCGCGCCGACAAACCCTTCGTCGCGGTCAACTGCGCGGCCATCCCCGAAGGCCTGCTGGAAAGCGAAATGTTTGGCCATCGCAAGGGCGCCTTTACCGGCGCCGTGGCGGATCGCATCGGGCGCTTCCAGCAAGCGGACAAGGGCACGCTGTTTCTCGATGAAGTCGGCGACATGCCCCTGGCCTTGCAGGCCAAGATCCTGCGTGCCTTACAAGAGCGGGTGATCGAACCGGTGGGCGACCCTCGCGAGCGCAAGGTCGACGTGCGGGTCATCGCCGCGACCAACAAGGACCTGCTTGAGGCCGTGGCGAAAAAGGAATTCCGCGAAGACCTGTATTACCGCCTCAATGTCTTCCCGATCCCCCTGCCGGCCTTGCGTGAGCGGGTCGAAGATATCGCCCCCCTGGCCCGGCATTTTGCCCATACCCTCGGTGCCACGGCGGGCAAGCGCATCACCGGCTTCAGCGCCGATGCCCTGCTGACCATGACCCGCTACCCCTGGCCGGGCAATATCCGCGAACTGCAGAACTGCGTGGAACGAGCCACCATCGTCGCCGCCAGCCACACCATCGAAGAGCAGGACCTGCCGGGCTATCTGTTCGGCGCCCGGCCCGTCAGCAGCAGCGCCGCCGCCATCCTCAGCGACGGCCCCGGCATCCCCAAAGACCTCGATGCGGCCCTGGCAGAAGTGGAAAAAGCCTACATCCTTGCCGCCCTGCAAGAGACCAACGGCGTCCAGGCCGCTGCTGCGCAGTTGATCGGCATCTCTGAACGCAGCCTGTGGTATCGGTTGAAGAAGCTGGAGATCCATGTCGATAAAATCGCCCGCTGATACCGTGCGCCGGTTCCTACGCGATCTCATTGCAATTCGAGTCCTGCAGGGCATTTTTGCCGCCGCTTTCACCACCGATAGCAAGACGCCTCTCTTTCTCTTGAGTGAAATTTCCTAGAAAATCCCGAGCCCTTGTTTCGATGAATTCAGCTCTCTACCCTTGCGCGGTCGCTGCAAAATCAGCGATCAGATTTGGTAGATCTGGGGTTCACAAGCATGGTACGTCTCCTTTTGCGGGACGTGTTCCGCGGCCATTTTTTGGTGGCCGTGCGCATGTCGCCTTCGGGCGAGCCGGGTGCTTGTGACCGGATCTACCAACCTGCGTACGGCCGCCACCCATCGTTGGTAGCGAGAGGTGACGGTTCCCGGAAATCCACAAGAGTTTTGCCCATGGATAAAATCATTCCCGATCCACCTCGCCTCATTGCCCACCCTTCCCTGACTCAGCAACAAGCCCTGAACCACGCGTCCGACATGCTGCGTAGCGTGCAGATCGCCGCCGATGAATTCGGCGAAAGCCTTGATGGCACTGCCCGGCAGAAGATGTTCAGCATCCTGCATCAGATCGAAGGGATTGCTGCGATGGTTGATCATTCGTTGGCGGCGTCGTAATACCCGCGCTCGAATTGAAATGGGATTTTGTAGGAGCTGCCGAAGGCTGCGAATGGATTTGCCTGACACACCGCTTTCGCAGCCTTCGGCAGCTCCTACAGGGCATCGCATGGATTCAGGTCATCGTAACCAACGCCAACACCTCATCACTGCCCGGCGCCGTCGCCGGCCCACGACGGGTCACGGCAATCGCGGCGGCGGCGTTGGCGCGCAGGGCGGCTTCTTCAGCGCAGCATCCTGCCGCCAGGCTGGCCAGCAAGACACCGGCATGGGCATCGCCCGCACCATTGGTATCCACCGCCGTCACCGGGAAACCCTGTATCTGCCGGGTCAGGCCCTGCTGTCGCAGCCAGCAGCCTTGCGGGCCATCGCGCAACACAATCAATGCGTTCTCCGGCAGCCAGGCACTCAGGCGATCCAGCGCCGTGGCGATATCAACACAACCACTGAAGCGCAGCGCCTCTTCGCGATTACTGCTCCACAGACTGATCAAGGGCAGTAACGCGCGAATCTGTGCGCTGTCCGGCGAGTTGACCAATGGCCCCGGATCGAATGCCACACAGGTGCCTTGAGGCAACGTCGTCAGCCAGTCCAGCAGACTGTCGACCTTGCCTTCGTGCAACAGGCTATAGCCGCTGACGTAGACGTAATCCTCGGCCTGCACTGTGACGCCCTGCAGATCCGCCAGGGACAACCCGCCTTCGGCACCGACATGGGAAATGAACGAGCGCTCGGCGGACGGCTCGATCAGTGCCACGGACAAGCCAGTGTCCTGCCCGGTATCGACAGCGGCGGTAACTTCGATGCCTTCGTCACTCAGGGCCTGACGCGCCAGGTCGCCAAAACGCCCCGTGCCATGGCGGCCGAGGTAAACCACCGGCATGCCATTACGAGCCGCAGCGGCCATCACATTGAAACCGCCACCGACTTCAAAACGTGCCGAGCTGGCCAGTACATCGCCGCCCGAGCTGGGCAGGTGATCCAGGTCCATGACCAGGTCAACCACGACCTGGCCGGTATGCAGCAATCTAGCGGGCATGTTGAATCTCTTCGGCAGATATCCGACGGTCGCGGGCGCCGCCGAGCATGGCATAGACCCCACCGGCCACCACAAAGGTCACGATCCAGCCCAGGCCGTTATGGCCGAACCAGGAGTCGGACAATACCCCGCGAAACAGCACGTTGTCGGCCGTGGTGGCGACAGTGGTGAAGCTGAACCCCAATACGATAGCCAGTGCCCAGGCACCCAGGGCGCGCCACTCGATGCCGCCCTTGTACCAGTAGGCGCTGCCCGGCGAGACGTTCATCAAGTCCTTGGGCGAGTAGTAATGACGGTGAATCAGGTCCACCACGAAAATCCCGACCCAGGCAGTAATCGGCACCGCCAGCAGGGAAATAAAGGTAATGAACGGGCCGTAGAAGCTGTCAGCGATCAGCATGAAGTAAATCGAACCGGCAAAGATCGCCACGATATCGACGATCACCGCATGCACGCGCTTGATCTTCAGGCCCAGGGTCAGAGTGGTCAGGCCCGCCGAGTACACCGACAGGTTATTGGACAGCAGCAGCCCCCCAAACGCGGTGATCAGGTAAGGCACAGCCATCCAGGTCGGCAGCAGTTGGCGAATGGCGATGATCGGGTCAGTGGCCGAGGCCAAGTCGTTATTACCCACCGACAGCAGGCCGCCAAGGGTGATCAGCAGAATCAGCGGAATGCCTGCACCAAACGCCGCCGACGCCACCAGGCGCGTGGCCTTGACGCTGCGATGCTGGTAGCGCGACATATCGGCCCCGGCGTTGGCCCAGCCGATACCGGTGCCTGCGGCCATGGTGCCGACGCCGATGATCATGGCGCTGAGCGGCGCCGGTGTGGCATTGAACACCGCTGTCCAGTCGATATGGGCGATGAGGAAGCCGCCGACGATGACGTTCAGCGCGCCGAAAATATAGGTCGCCCATTTCTGGATGACCAACAGCGTGGCATGGCCCAGCCCCGAGACCGTGAGGGTCAGCAGCACGAAGATGGCAATGAACACCAGGGTCAGCCCCGGCGCGCTTTTGGCTTCAACCGGGGTGTGGAACAGGATCGAGCACAGCGACAGCAGCACGAAAGCGGCCGTGGTCGTATTGACCGTCTCCCAGCCCAGGCGCGACATCAGCGAGACGATGGTCGGGCCGATATTGCCGCGCACACCGAAGATCGCCCGGGACAGGGTCAGGCTCGGTGCCCGGCCCCGGCGACCGGCGATGGAAATCACCCCGACCACGGCAAACGAACCCGCCGCGCCGAGGATGGCGACGATGATCGCCTGCCAGATCGACAGCCCGCGAAAGGCCACCAGCGTTGCCCCCAGGGGCAGGCCGAGAATGCTGATATTGGCGGCGAACCAGACCCAGAACAGTTGCAACGGATGGCCATTGCACTCGTTTTCCGGAACCGGCTCGATGCCGCGTGTTTCCAGTTGTCCTGCGCTTTGAAGCGAATGGGATGAACTCATGACAAAGGCTCCTGATGCCAATTGTTTTGGTTGTGGGCAGTGTGGAATCCAGTTTCTACGTCCCTGTCATGGGTGGCCGCAGAGGCAGCCGGACGCCTCGCGCCGAACTCGTGGAGTACGGCGACAGCGTTCTTGCCATGAAGAACACTCAGCGTGAGCGCAGCGTGAGCAACCCTTCGACCAGAGGCTCCAGCTCCAGCGTGTTGATCTTGCGAATCTGTATCAGCAGGCTGGTCGGCCAGACGGCCAGCCCCATGCAGGCACCAAGCATGGCGCCGAGAATCGCCGCGATGGTGTCGGTATCCCCACCGAGGCTGGCGGCCATGCACAAGGCGTCGAAGGCGGCCAGACGCCCGGCGGCGACCTGGCTGGCCAGGGCGAACGCCGCGACCACCGATTCCTGGGACGCCACCGAGGTGCCGATGACTTCGTAAATCAGCTCCGGCAAGGCCGTCGCTGTACAGTCGGCGCACAGGCTGCGGGCCCACTGAATGCGCGCGGCAATCTGCCCGCCTGCGATCCAGTAGCCGTGTTCGGCGCCAGCCTGTGCAGCCTGGATACCCATGTCCAGCGCCTGATCGAGGCGGATGCCATTGATCCCCGCCGACACCACGGCCGCCACCGCCGCAGCGCTGGAAATACCGAGGTTGGTGTTATGGGTGACCTGACAGGCCTGGACCACGGCCGCAATAAACCGTGCAGGGTCAGTGATGTCGGCGGCGATACCCACCGGGGTGATACGCATCGCTGCGCCATTGGTGGTGCCAAAACGCCCGGCTTCTTCAGGACTATGCCCGGCCAGAATCATCTCGATGGCGCGCTTGGTCGACGGCCCGAGCAAGTCCTGGGAACCCTTGGCCTGCATCTGCGCTTCCCAGTCGATCAGTCTCTGGGCCAGTGCGCCAGGGGCGATCCGGCCTTGACCGGCAATCAACTGTTCGGCGACCAGAATCGCCTGTTCGGTATCGTCAGTGATGGAGCCGGCCGGCATATTCGGCGCAATCGGCTGGTCAGCATCGGCGGCCATCAGCGTCGTGATGGCGCTGAACCGCTGCTTGATCTGGACGCGACTCAGGGATTGCGTCGGCATGCCCAGAGCATCGCCCAGGGCCAGGCCGTAAAACGCCGCGAGGGCGCGATCACGACTATCGACCGACATCAGGAAATACTCCCAAAGGCCAGATGCATGCGGAAGTGCAGCGGGTCGAGAAGACTTTCCACATGTTCCATGAAGCGTTCCTGGCGGTCGTAGGTGGTACGCAGCGCCTTGAGAAACACACTGCCCGGCTCGCGCCCCAACAGCAGTGCATCATCTGTATTCAAAGGTTCGGCGCCGATCCATTGGTCGCCGCGGTCGCCGATAAAGCCATGGGCGGCCAGGGTGATAGTCAGGGAATCGTCGATCAACCCGTTTACCGGTAAGGCCTCGAGCCCGTTGGTGGCCGGAATCAGGGCGCGCTCAAGGGACACCACCACGCCATCGGCGGCGGTCCGGCGGCGGTCGAGGGCGATGAATTGTGTGGTGCCGAAACGGCTGGCCATGTCCGGGCGTTCAACGGCAACCAGGCGCAGGATCTCGGTACTGATCCGCGCCCCGCTGTCGGCCAGGGCCTGAGCCCAGCCACTTCGCTGGTCAAGGCTGATGCCGTCGTAGGTCACGATCGAACCGACACCCGACTGGGTGGCGATGTAATTGCGCCGTTTGAGTTCGGACAAGGCTTCACGCAACGTGCCACGGCTGACATCGAATTCTTGGGCCAACTGATGCTCACCGGGCAGCAGATTGCCGGACTCCAGTTGGCCTGTTTCGATGCGCCGTGCCAGTTCATCCACCACGCGCTGTTTTTTATCAAATCGAACATGTCTAATCATGTACAAATTGATAACCCAGGCTGTTCATGGGTGCAAGAATTTTTTAAGGGGTTATCACATTATCTCGGCTGGAATGAGATCCCGTAGGAGCTGCCGAAGGCTGCGAAAGCGGTATATCAAGCAACCCCATTCGCAGCCTTCGGCAGCTCCTACAGGTCGGTGTGAGGCAATCAGGCGTTCTCTTGCTGACCAAGAATCTGCCGGATAGCCCCGACAAATACATCCACCGGCTGCCCGCCGGATACGGCGTACTGGTCGTTGAAGACGATGGTCGGCACCGAATTGATGCCCCGGGCAATCCACAGCTGTTCAGCGGTGCGCACCTCGAGGGTGTATTCGTCAGAAGCGAGAATGGCCTCTGCGCGCATCCGGTCCAGACCGACCTTCTGCGCCACATCGGCCAACAGGCGATGGTTCGACGGATCGGCATGTTCGCTGAAATAAGCCGCAAATAGCGCCTCTTTCAATGCCTGTTGCTTGCCCTGGCTCTCGGCCCAGTGCAGCAGGCGATGAGCATCGAAGGTGTTGTAGATGCGCTTGTCGCCATCCTTGAACGTGAAGCCCAGTTCGGCGCCGCGATCACGGATGTGCTCGCGGTTGGCCTTGGACTGCTCAGGGGTCGAACCGTATTTTTCAAAGATGTGCTCGGCCAGGTCCTGACCTTCGGCGACCATGTTCGGATTGAGTTCGAAGGGCTGGAAATGAATCTGGGCCTGCACTTCATCGCCCAGTTGCTCAAGGGCCTGGTTCAAGGCGCGCAAGCCGATCACGCACCAGGGGCAGGACACATCGGAGACAAAATCGATCTTCAGGGGAGTGCTCATAAGGACCCTCACTCATGTAGAAAAGCATAAACAATTGAGACAGGACTCTCATGCAGTAGCTCATTCAGTGGGAGCGAATTCATTCGCGAAAGCGGTATGCGGTTCAAAGTTGCGAGGGTGAATGTACCGGCCTCTTCGCGAATGAATTCGCTCCCACAGAGTTGCGCCTCATCCTGTTCTCACATCAGTAAAGGTCCAGAATACGCCATTAGAGCTGCGCCATGGGCCTGCCGTCGTCGTGCTGGGCGCGCAGATAAGGCAGCACCGCAGCCAGCAGCGGCGCCTTGAATGCCTCCTGAAAGCGATGGGCCAGCCCTGGAATCAGCTTTAGCTGGCTGCCTTGCAGATGGGCGGCAACATGAATGCCGTGCATGACCGGCAGCAACGGATCGGCCGTGCCATGCACCACCAACGCCGGTACGCGCAGGCGGTCAAGCAGGGCTACGCGACTGGGCTCGGCGAGAATGGCCATGATCTGGCGCTTGACCCCTTCCGGGTTGAAGGCGCGATCGTAGGAGATTGCCGCCTGACGCAGCAGCACCTGACGATCGTCTTTCACTTGCGGGCTGCCCAAGGCGGCGAGCAGGTCTGCCTGCTGCTCAATCGCCGCTTCACGGGTCGGGGCACCGCGCCGGGCCAGCAGTTGCAGCAACGCCGGGCTCGGCATCGGCAAGCCGGCGGCGCCGGAGCTGGTCATGATCAGGGTCAGGCTCTCGACCCGCTTGGGCGCAAGATCCGCCAGATGCTGGGCGATCATGCCGCCCATGCTGGCACCGAGCACATGAAATTGCTCGATGTTCAGGCTATCCATCAGGCCCAGGGCATCTTCGGCCATATCGGTCAGGGAATACGGAGCATCCACCGGCAGGCCGAGCTTGAAGCGCAGCACCTCGAAAGTCAGGTTGGCGCTGGCCGGGGGCTGCACCCAGGTGCTCAGGCCAACATCGCGATTGTCATAACGAATGACCCGAAAACCCTGCTGACACAGGGCGACCACCACTTCATCCGGCCAATGAATCAACTGCCCGCCAAGGCCCATGACCAACAGCAATGCCGGGTCCGTGGCGCGACCAATGCTTTGATAAGCAATGTGCACATCAGTGAGGTTGGCAACTTGGGTTGGAACGTTGACATCGCATCGAGCGGCCGCAAAAGACGGCAGGCCGCACAAGAGTGCGGCCAGGAAAATAAGTACACGCATGGATTACACCAAAAAACAAAATCCCCAGTAGGACGCGAGTTTGATGATGTTTTGCCTGGCGCGCTGCCACAGTTGCGTGACAGTTTGATGAAGCGGGATCAGCGGTAGCCGGTTGCACGCGGTGGCTGCTACCACATACAACATTACTCACTGAAAAGATGGACGCCTGTGGGACCGGCTTTAGCCGGGAAAGCGTCTGATCCGGCCATGCAAATACAGCGGATGTACCGTCCCCTTCCCGGCTAAAGCCGGTGCCACAACGCGGTATTTGCTGCGCGACGGCACGGTATCAGGGGCAAAGCGAACCCGTCGGCCAAAAACGGTTCAGGCTTTATCGCACGCCAGCCACAGATTATCGCCAAAGCGCTCCTGAGCCCGCTGCAACAGCGCCAGCTCACAGGGGCCGCCGAACGACAACACCTTGTAGGTCGGCAGGCGATCGAGCACAGCAGCCAAGGTCTGCGGCGCACTGACCAGATCGATATGCAGCCCGGCCACCGGCAGGGTGACCGTCACGCCGAGATTGTCGGTCAGGCCGCCACCGGTCACGGCCAGCAGCTTTTGCAGGGGCGAGTATTGCAGGATGTGATAAGCCCGCTCGAAGGCGCTTTTCCATTCCTGTGGCAGCTCCAGGGCGAGGATCGGCTCATCGATTTGCACCCATTCCAGGCCCTCAGCAGCGAGGCGCCCCAGTATTTCGCCGTACAACGGCAGCAATTGCTCCAGCAGTTCGAGCTTGTCGAAACCTTCTTCCTTGACCTTGCCCAGCCACAGGTAAGTCAGCGGGCCAATGATGGCCGGGCGGATTTTCTGCCCCCGAGCCAGCGCCTGGCCGACTTCATCAAACAGCGGCTGCTGCCATTGCAGAGTGAATGGCTGCTCGCGGACGAACTCGGGAATCTGCCCGGCCCAGGCGAATGCGTCGCCCCAGTTGCCAGCGGAATGCGGGTTGGCGCCAGTGTGGGAAGTGGCAGGCGTGAGGGCCAAGGTCATGATGAAAAACTCCCGGTAAATGATGGCGCAATTATCGACAGCCAGACACACATGAGACAAACTCATTGTATTCGTGTTGATCTTCAATATTTTTCATGGAGCGCCCTAGGTGCTGGAAATTCGTCACCTCAAGACCTTGCACGCTCTGCGTGAAGCCGACAGTCTGGTGGAAGCCGCCGAGCGTCTGCACCTGACGCAATCGGCGCTGTCTCACCAGTTCAAGGAGCTGGAAGAACGCCTGGGCATGCAATTGTTCGTGCGCAAGACCAAGCCGGTGCGCTTCACCAGCGCTGGTCTGCGTCTGCTGCAATTGGCTGATTTGATGTTGCCGCAGCTGCGCGGCGCCGAACGGGATATCGCCCGACTGGCCGGTGGCGTGGCCGGGCGCCTGCATATGGCGATTGAGTGCCACAGCTGTTTCCAGTGGCTGATGCCAACCATCGATCAGTTCCGCGATGCCTGGCCGGAAGTCGAGCTGGACCTGGCCTCGGGCTTCGCCTTCGCCCCCCTGCCCGCCCTGGCGCGTGGCGACCTGGACCTGGTGGTGACCTCCGACCCGCTGGAGCTTCCGGGAATCAGCTACGTGCCGCTGTTCACCTATGAAGCCATGCTGGCAGTGGCCAACCAGCATCCTCTGGCCAGCAAACCCTATATCGTGCCTCAGGACCTGAGCACTGAAACCCTGATCACCTACCCCGTGGAACGGGATCGTCTGGATATCTTCACGCGCTTCCTGGAACCGGCCGATATCGAACCGGCCAACGTCCGTACTTCAGAGCTGACGGTGATGATGATGCAACTGGTCGCCAGCGGCCGTGGCGTCTGCGGCATGCCCCACTGGGCGCTGCATGAATACAGCTCACGGGGCTATGTGAAGGGCAAGCGCCTTGGGGAAAAGGGCCTGTTCGCCACGCTCTACGCGGCGATCCGCACCGACATGCTTGATGCCCCGTATATGCGCGACTTCCTGCTCACGGCCAAGGACACCTCGTTCTCGACTTTGGATGGGGTGAGCGCCGTCAGATAAAGCGACAAAAGGCCCTGCGAAATCTGTGGGAGCGCTGTTTCAGACACTAAATAGGCGTCGGATGTACCGGCCTCTTCGCGAATGAATTCGCTCCCACAAAGGCCGGCAGTGTATTAGATGTACTGGCCTCTTAGCGGGCAAGCCTCCTCCAACGGGTCAGGCGTTAGCGGCCAACCGCTGGCGATACAACGGCAAAATCAAATCCGCCGTCAACGGCGCCAGCGCCTGCTGCGGTACAGCATCAGGCCCGACCCAGACCACTTCCTCGATCTCCGCCGCCGGCAGCACCGGGGCGTCGGTGCGCACTTCAAATAACTGGCAACGCACTTCAAACCCCGGCTCATTGGCCGCAGGGGCGCTGAACTCGCCGAGAAACAGTGCCTGTTGCGGGTCGATGCGCAAGCCCAGTTCCTCCTCCAGTTCACGGACCAGGGCCCGTTCGGCGGTCTCACCCGCATCGATCTTGCCACCAGGCTGCATGAACGCCTGGGTGCCGCGCTTGCGTACCAGCAGGGTGCGTTGATCCGGGCCGATCAGCAGGGCAGCGGCGATGTTGATCAGCTTCACAGGAAGATCTCCGTCTTCAACTGCCGGGCTTCTTCGGCCCGCTCCAGGGCCAGGTTGATCAGGCGTTCGATCAGCGCCGGATAGCTCAGGCCAGACGCCTGCCACAATTTTGGATACATGCTGATCGAGGTGAAACCGGGAATGGTGTTGACCTCGTTGATGATGATCGCTGCAGCGTCGGTGACGAAGAAATCCACCCGTGCCAACCCCGCACACTCGAGGATCCGGTAGGCGTGCAAGGCCACTGCACGGACTTGCTCACTCACCTGCGGCGCCAGTTGCGCCGGAATGGCGATACGCGCCTGGCCGTCGTTGAGGTATTTGGTGTCGTAGGCATAGAACTCATCGTTGGCGATGACTTCGCCGCAGACGCTGACTTCAGCGTGGTGGTTACCCAGCACCGCACATTCCACTTCACGACCGACAATGCCCTGCTCGATCAGCACCTTGTGATCAAACTCCAACGCCAGGGCCAGGGCAGCCTTGAATCCCGCCTCGTCATTGACCTTACTGACGCCAACGGACGAACCCTGGCTCGCCGGTTTGACGAACATCGGCAGGCCCAGGCGCTCGGCCAGGCTGGCGAATACCGGCACCTGGCCGCGGCGCACCACTTCAAAAGGCGCCACGGCAATACCTGCATCGCGCAACAGGCGCTTGGTCACGTCCTTGTCCATACAGGCCGCCGAGCCCAGTACGTCCGGGCCGACAAAAGGAATGGCGAGCAAACGCAACAGGCCCTGAATAGAACCATCTTCGCCGAACGCGCCGTGAATCAGCGGGAATACCACGTCGATACGCGGCAACTCACGGGCGGACTCGACCTCGACGAATTGCCCGCCGTGACTGCCCGGCAACAACGCCAACAGGCGCCCGGAAGTGCTCAGGCGAATTTTTGCCGGGTCGGTGGGGTTGACCAGGTAATCGGCTTCCTCGAAACGCAGCCAGCGGCCGCTCTTGTCGATGCCGATCAGGGTCAATTCATACAGATTGCGATCAATCGCATTGATGACGTTGCGCGCCGATTGCAACGACACTTCATGCTCGGAAGATTGCCCACCGAAGACGATGGCGACTGACTTTTTCAAAGCGACCACTCCTGTTTTTCAGGTCGCAGAGTCAAAAGCAATTTGGCCGGTTAGTCCAGTGGCAGACGCGGTCAATTGTCGAAATGGTCAGGGAAATCCGGGCAAAAAAAATCCACGCTGCGAACGGACCGGGGTTCGTTCACAGCGTGGAGTCTGCGCCGCATCATTCAGCGGCCGGGCTGTCTTTTTTCGCGCCGCCGGAGCCAAAAGTGGCGAAGCGCTTGTTGAAGCCGGCGATACGGCCTTCGGTGGTGGTTTTGCGCTGCTGCCCGGTGTACATCGGGTGGGAAGCGCTGGACACATCGAGGGCGACATAAGGGTAAGTGCTGCCGTCGCCATGGACTTGGGTGCGATCCGTATCGACCGTGGAGCCGATCAGGAAAAACACATCGGCGGCGGTGTCATGGAACAGCACGGTGCGGTACGCGGGATGGATATCAGCTTTCATGGTGCCTCCGGGGCTTTGTGTGTTTTCGATAGTTATAACATTACACTTCAATGTATCCGGATGACAATCAAGCTCATTGATTTCCAGCATTCGGGAACTTGATCCCATGGCCGCCAGGCGCAAAAAACCTTGTGGGACCGGCGTCAGCCGGGAAAGGGCCGCTACATCCGCTGAAATCGCGTGATGAAAACCGACGCCTTCCCGGCTGACGCCGGTCCCACATACACATGTCAATTCAAAGAACTGCGTTTTACGCTCATTACGCCGGGATCAAGTCGCTTCCTGAAAATCCATTTCCGGCGGCTGGCGGCTGAAACCGCCGGTCAGCCAGGCCAGGTAGGCGACGCCCACCGCCAGCCAGCTCAGACCAAGGATGATCGCCAGTTTGTCGAGGCTGATCATCAGCCACAGGTCAGCGATCAGGCCAATCAGCGGGAATACCAGGAACAGCACCAGCTCACGCAGGCCGCGCTTCTCGCCGCCGATCCAGTAGTGGAAGATCACCGACAGGTTGACCAGGCTGAAGGCCAGGAAAGCGCCGAAGTTGATGAAGGAGGTCGAGGTGGTGACGTCCAGTTTCAGGGCCAGCAAGGCCACCACGGCGCACAACAGGATACTGTTGACCGGCGTGCCGAAACGTTCGCTCAAACCGGCGAAAAAGCTTTTCGGCAACACGCCATCACGGCCCATCGCATAAAGCAGGCGCGAGCCGCTGGCCTGAGCCGAAAGCCCCGAGGCGAATTGGCCGACGATCAGGCCGATCAGAAAGATGCTGACGAACACATCGCCGCCGATATTGCGGGCGATTTCATAGGCGGCCGAGTCGACGTTGTCGAACACGAACGACGGATGGGCCAGTTGCACGAAGTACGACACTCCCACGAAAATCAGCCCACCAATCAGGGTGATCAGCATGATTGCCCGTGGGATGGTCTTGCGCGGGTCGCGGGTTTCTTCGGTCAGCGTACTGACCGCATCGAAGCCAAGGAACGAGTAGCAGGCGATAGCCGCGCCGCTCATGATCATCGGCATCTGCATGTCGCCACTGACGAAAGGTGCCAGGGTCCACAGCGGCTTGCTGACATCACCGCCGATGTAATGAACGCACAGCGCAACGAAAGCGATCAGCACCAGAAACTGCACAATCATCAGCAGCGCGTTGATGGTGTTGGCCAGTTTCAGGCCGACGATATTGATCACGCTGGTGATGACGATAAAGGCCAGGACCCACACCGGTTGCGGAATCGAAGGGAAGGCCGACCCCAGGTACGCCGCGCCGATCAGCCAGATGGCCATGGGCAGGAACAGGTAGTCGAGCAACACCGCCCACCCGGCGACGAAGCCCAGCTTGGGGCTGATGGCCTTGCGTACATAGCTGTAGGCCGAACCCGCTACCGGGAAGGCCGAGGCCATGTGTCCGTAACTCAACGCGGTGAAGAACATGGCGACCAGGGCCGCCAGATACGCCGCAGGCACCATGCCAGCAGTGGACTGGGCGAGGATGCCGAATGTCCCGAGAACAATGATGGGTGTCATGTAGGCGATGCCAAACAGCACCACCGACCCTAATGAAAGGGTCCGTTTCAAATGAGCCATGTGCGACTACTCCGGATTTATAGGTTTTATGGCAGAGAAAAGTTCGGCATAACCATGCGGTGAAGCCTTGCCACGCGGCACGTGGCAAAACCGCTCAGGGCGCTCCGGGTTCGCTCTGTGGCAAACATCTGGGTCGGGCGCCTCGACTTGTCGGGGGTAAAACATCAGGCCATCAGCAACTCGCGCCGACCATCGGCGTGCTCGACCACTTCGCCGGCCAGGCGCAGGCGCTGGTCATCCAGATACCGGTAATCACGGCGCGCCGCAGCGAGTTGATCCAGGTCCAGCTCGACGCTGAACTGACAAGGCTCGCGCCCGGCTTCATGCAGCAACGTGCCGAACGGATCGACCAGGGCACTGCCACCGGCGAAGACCAGTTGCCCGTCGCCTTCGCCAACCCGGTTGACCATCAGGGCGAACGCCTGGTTTTCCTGGGCACGGGCCATGATCGCGGTGCGATGGGTGGGGCCGTAGGGGTCCATGTTGCCGTTGGTGACGATGATCAGCTCGGCACCCAGTTGCGCCAGGGCCCGGGCCGATTCAGGGAATTCGATGTCGTAGCAGATCAGCACGCCAACACGCAGGCCGTTCCACTGCGCCGTGACAAAGCGGTCGCCGGCACTGAATACGCCACGGTCCGAAGCCCACAGGTGGGTCTTGCGATAGCGCAAGGCAATCTTGCCCTCGGCGTCGATCAGTACCGTGGTGTTGTAGAACGTGCCGTTATCGTTTTCCGCCACGCCAACGACTACTGCGACCTTCTTGACACGGGCAGCCTGTTGCACCGCCTGTACGGTCGGGCCGTCGAGGGGTTCGGCAATCTGCGCGACGGTGTCGGCGGACGGAAAGCCCATCAGATGGGTCTCCGGGAAGACAATCAGTTGCGTGTCGCTGGCGCAGGCGGCAATCGCAGCCAGTGCGCTCTTCAGGTTATGGGCAGTGCCATTATCCTGGCCCGCAAGTTGGGCGAGTTCGACCTTCATGGGTTCTCCTTGTCTGGAACAGGAGCCGGTCCGGCACAATAAAGGCTGGCCTGATCAGCGGCTCGGCAGGCAGTATGCGCATCAGCAAGTGTTACGGGGTATTACGCAGCTGCGGTAACCCTAAAGGGGTATGAATGAGTACGGTCTTACAAGACATCGCCTGGCACCGTGCCGTCGCGCAATTGATCGAAGCGCTGGACAGGCCTAACTTCTGGGCACAGTTGGTCCGCCTGCTCGGCCAGTACGTGCCGTTCGATAGCTGGGTCGCCCTGCAATTCAGCGCCCGAGAGCGTCCCCAGGTGTTCGCCGAGTGCCCCGGCGAAGACGGCAGCCCCGATCAGTTGTTCCAGGACTACCTCAAAGGCCTGTACCTGCTCGACCCTTTCTACATCGCCAGCCGTGAGCATCCCCAGACCGGTCTGCTGCGCCTGGCCGAAGTAGCGCCGGAACATTTCGAACTCACCGAGTATTACCAGCGCTACTTTCGCCTCAATGTCGTCGCCGACGAAATCCAGTTCAATTGCCAGCTGCCGGGCGAGCGTACGTTGTGCCTGTCACTGGGCTCGACCCAGCGCTTCAGCGCCGAGCACATTGCCCTGCTATCGTTGATCCAGCCTTGGGTGGTAGCCCTGTTGCGCCAGCGTCTGCCGTTCGAATTGAACGATCAGCCGGCAACGCTGGAGCCCGTCGCTCAGGACCAGGACTGGCGCAGCCGCCTGGAGGCCTCGGTGCAACAACTCAAGGGCGCGCAACTGACCGCCCGCGAACTGGATGTCGGGCGCCTGATGCTCAGTGGCTGCTCGGGCAAGGAGATCGCCCGCAAGCTGGATATTTCGGTGGAGACCGTGCGGGTGCACAAAAAACACATGTACAGCAAACTGGGGATCAAATCTCAATCCGAGCTGTTTTCGATTTTCCTTCAGGCGCAAAACGCTTGAAATGATCCAAGGCGTTACTCCGATAAGAAACCCTGGGTAGATGCGGCATAGATCGCCAGACCCTTTGACTACCAACCGCCATTAGCCCTCAGGATTCCGTATGAGCTTGTCTTTACTCAGTCGTTACGCCGTGTTCGTTGGTTGCGTGCTGTTCACTCTGTTAAGCCTGCCCTTCTGGCAGCACGAATGGCTCTGGCCATTCACCCTGGTCACCGCTGTGCTCAGCCTGATCGGCCTGTTCGACCTGCTGCAATCGCCCCACTCGGTAAGGCGCAATTACCCGATTCTGGGCAATATCCGCTACGCCGTCGAAGCCATCCGCCCGGAGATCCGCCAGTACCTGCTGGAGTCCGACAGCGATGCCCTGCCATTCTCCCGCGCCCAGCGTTCGCTGGTCTATTCCCGGGCCAAGAACGAGTCGGCGGACAGACCCTTCGGCACCCTGATCGACGTCTACCAGACCGGCTTCGAATTCATCGGCCACTCCATGCGCCCGGCGCCCTTGAGCGACCCCAATTCGTTCCGTGTCACCGTCGGCGGCCCGCAGTGCAGCCAGCCGTATTCGGCGTCGATCTTCAACATCTCGGCCATGAGCTTCGGCTCCCTCAGCGCCAACGCCATTCGTGCCTTGAACCAGGGCGCCAAGCTGGGCAACTTCGCCCATGACACCGGCGAAGGCAGCATCAGCCCCTATCACCGTGAAAACGGCGGCGACCTGACCTGGGAACTGGGCAGCGGCTACTTCGGCTGCCGCAATGCCGACGGCAGTTTCGACCCGCAGCGCTTCAGTGTGCAGGCCAAGGACCCGCAGGTACGGATGATCGAAATCAAGCTGAGCCAGGGCGCCAAGCCGGGCCATGGCGGCATCCTGCCCAAGCACAAGGTCACGCTGGAAATCTCCGAGACCCGCGGCGTGCCCATGGGCGAAGACTGCATCTCGCCATCACGGCACAGCGCCTTCTCCACACCCATCGAGATGATGCATTTCATCGCACAGTTGCGTGAGCTGTCCGGCGGCAAGCCGGTAGGTTTCAAGTTCTGCCTGGGTCATCCCTGGGAGTTCATGGGCATTGCCAAGGCCATGCTGGAAACCGGCATCCTTCCGGACTTCATTGTCGTAGACGGCACCGAAGGTGGCACCGGCGCGGCCCCTGTAGAGTTTACCGACCATATGGGCTCGCCGATGCGCGAAGGCCTGCTGTTCGTGCACAACACCCTGGTCGGCCTGAACCTGCGCGACAAGATCAAGCTCGGCGCCAGCGGCAAGATTGTCAGTGCCTTCGACATCGCCTGTGTATTGGCTATTGGCGCCGACTGGGCCAACTCGGCGCGGGGCTTCATGTTCGCCATTGGCTGCATCCAGTCGCAAAGCTGCCACACCAACAAATGCCCGACCGGCGTCGCCACCCAGGACAATCTGCGCCAGCGCGCCCTGGTGGTTCCGGACAAGGCGCAACGGGTGTTCAACTTCCACCGCAATACCCTGCATGCCCTGGCGGAAATGCTGGCTGCGGCGGGCCTCGACCAGCCGTCACAACTGGAAGCCAAGCACCTGGTGCGGCGCATGTCGGCTACAGAGGTCAAACTGTTTTCCCAGACCCACGTGTTCCTGCAGCCGGGGCAACTGCTCAATGGCATCGTCGACGACAGTTTCTATTCGCGCATGTGGCGCATGGCCCGGGCCGACAGTTTCGATGCCAATGATGTGGATTGATTGAGGCGGTTTTAGACAGTTCGCCATCACGGCGAACTGCCTGCATTTCGAGACATTCTGTAATACCCCCGCTTTGCATTTATCGCCAAATCCCGCCACCCTCCGCGCCGCCGATCAGCCCCCTGACCGGCGACACGGAACCCTGGGCCTGCCTGGCCTATCTTTTAGAATACGACTCAAGAGCCTACCGTTATGACTGACGGACGCGACCCGCGCATCGACTTCTTCCGGGGTCTGGCACTGATCTTCATTTTCTGGGATCACATACCCGACAACCCCCTGGGCCAGTTGACCCTGCGTAACTTCGGCTTCAGTGACGCGGCGGAAGTGTTTGTCTTCCTGGCGGGCTATGCCGCCGTTCTGGCCTATGGCCGCATTCTCCAACGCGAAGGCTGGCTGGTAGCCTGTATGCGCATCCTGCGCCGCACCTGGGTGTTGTATGTGGTGCATATCTTCCTGCTGACCCTGCTGATGGGCATCGTCTTCATCGCCAACAACCATGTGGAAACCCGGGACATGGTGCAGCAGATGGGCCTGGAATATTTCGTCGGCAATCCACAGGCGGCCCTGGCCGATGAACTGCTGCTGCGCTTCAAACCCAACCTGACCGACCCGTTGCCGCTGTATATCCTGCTGTTGCTGGCCTTGCCCCTGGTCCTGCCGGCGTTGATGCGCAAGCCGGTGCTGGCCATAGGCGGCTCCATACTCCTTTACCTGATGGTGCCGCTGCTGGGCTGGAATCTGTCGGCCTATAACGGTGGCGTCTGGTACTTCAACCCGGTGGCCTGGCAGTTGCTGTTCGTCCTCGGCGGCTTCTGTGCCCTGCATGCCCAGGTACCGGGCACCGCACCGAAACGCGCCTTGCGCCGACAGCCGCTGTTTCTGCTTGCGGCGTTGTATGTGGTGGCCGCCGGCGTCCTTACCGTCAGCGTCAACTGGCCCGCCGTCCACACCGCCCTGATGCCACACTGGCTTGTCCCGCTGATCTACAAGACCGACCTGGCCCCGGCCCGTCTGCTGCACTTCCTGGCCCTGGCCTACTGCACCGCCAAATTGCTGCCCGAACATCATCGCTGGCTGAATAACTGGCCCGCGCAGCATACCTGCCGCATGGGCCGTTATTCCCTGGAAGTGTTCTGCTTCGGCGTGCTGCTCTCGACCCTGGCCGACGCAGGCAATGCCCTGGCCGGTGATACCTGGCCGATGCAAATCTGCACCGCCCTGCTCGGCGTGCTGCTGATGGGGCTGATGGCGGCGGGGCTGGAATGGAACAGGCAGCTCAACAAACCGCCGCGGGTGGTGGCGGTTTGATAACCCTGTAAACCCGATCCATTAATTGGAAATGGGATTTTTGTAGGAGCTGCCGAAGGCTGCGAAAGCGGCGTATCAGATAGCCCCCCATCGCAGCCTTCGGCAGCTCCTACATGAACCGTGTTCACCTTTAAAACCACAATTCCCAGTGCCCACCCAACCACCGGCTAAGCTGTTAATCAGGTGCGATTAGCAGCTTTAACCGGGCCATTCGATCATGAGCGCATTCGGGCATGCAGATACCCAGCAGGTAGTCGCTGCTGACCATCAGGGCCAGGTTTCCTCAACGAAACCCTCGAGGCGTCGGCGTTATTTCTGGCGGTTTATGTGGTTACTGATGCTGATGGCGCTTGTGGGACTGGGCCTTGCCATTTATTCGGAAAGCCGCAGCTCGCGCCTGCAGGCCCAGGAGTTCAGCCGCTATGCCTCGGAACTGAGCTACACCCTGCATCCCGGCCCCAGCGAAGCGGTGGTGTATCCCGGCGACGGGCCGTTCGACAAGCGCCTGGGGTATTCCGCCTTGGGCGAATTCCTGCCGCGCCTGCTCAAGCGTGACTATCTGATCACCGAACAGGCACGCTTCTCCCCCGCCCTGCTGCGTTACAGCCAGCACGGCTTCTTCGTGCCTTATCAGGAGAAAGTCCAGGCCGGGCTGTTGATCAATGACTGTCGGGGCGATGCGCTGTATCAGTTTCGCTATCCGCAACAGTACTACCCGACGTTTGCCGACATTCCACCCGTCGTGGTGCAGAGCCTGTTGTTCATCGAAAACCGCGATCTGCTTGACCCACAGCAGCCCCTGGCCAACCCGGCGGTGGACTGGCCGCGCTTTGCCAAGGCGGCGCTGTCGCAACTGGCCAAGCTGATCGGCCTGCCGGGGCAATCCGCCGGGGGCAGCACCCTGGCGACACAACTGGAGAAATACCGCCACTCGCCCGATGGCCTGACGCAATCGGGCAGCGAGAAACTGCGCCAGATGGTTTCTGCCAGCGTGCGCGCCTATCAACCGGGCGAGCAGACCCTGGAAACGAGGCAGAACGTCGTGCGCGACTACCTCAATAGCGTGCCACTCTCGGCGGTGCCCGGGCATGGCGAAGTGCATGGCATGGCAGAAGGGCTGCGGGTCTGGTATGGCGCCGATTTCAATCGCACCAACACACTGCTGGCCGCCACCGCCGACGATCCGCAAAGCCTCTCCGGGCGGGGCCTGGCCCTGCGTGAAGTGTTATCACTGATCATCGCCCAACGGCGTCCATCGCATTATCTGGCCAATGGCCGCAGCGAACTTTCCGACCTGACCGACAGCCATATCCGCCTGCTGGCGCAGAATGGCGTAATCGATTCCCGACTGGCCGATGCCGCCCTCCTCAGCACCGTGACCTATCGCGACTGGGTGCAGCAGCCCACCCTGCAACCCATCGAAAGCAACAAGGCGATCAACGCCGCCCGCAGTCGCCTGTCGGTCCTGCTCGACCGGCCGTTCTATGACCTGGACCGCCTGGATCTGGTGGCCGACAGCACGCTGCAGGCACCGTTGCAGGAACGCGTCACTCAATACCTGCATCAGTTGTCGGACCCGGCCTTCGCCGCCAGCGTCGGCCTGCTTGGCGAGCGCCTGTTGACCCCGGCCACTGCCGACAAGGTGCGTTACAGCTTCACCCTGTTCGAGCGCGGCGATGACGGCGCCAGGGTGCGGGTGCAGACCGACAGCACCGACCAGCCCTTCGATATCAACGAAGGCAGCAAGCTCGAACTGGGCTCCACCGCCAAGCTGCGGGTGCTGACCACCTACCTGGAAATCATCGCCGAACTGCATGAGCGATATGCCATGCAATCCAGCGCGGCTTTGCGCAAAGTGCCCGTCAACGAACCGGATCGCCTGACCCGCTGGGCCATCGACTATCTGTTACAGAACAAGGATCACGATCTGGCGAAAATGCTCGGCGCCGCCCTCGACCGGCAGTATTCGGCCAGTCCCGCCGAGAGCTTTTTCACCGGCGGTGGCCTGCACCATTTCAATAACTTTCAGGCCCAGGACAACAACCGCAATCCGACCCTGCGCGAAGCCCTGCGTGAGTCGATCAACCTGCCGTTTATTCGCCTGATGCGCGATCTGGTGCGCTACAGCACTTATCAGGCGCCGAACAACAGCGCCGAGCTGCTCAAGGACGACGACAATCCGCGCCGTCAGGAATACCTGAGCCGCTTTGCCGACCGTGAGGGCACGGAGTTCCTGCTGCGCTTCTGGAAACGCTATAAGGACAAATCCACCCCGGAACGCCTGGATACCTTTCTCGACGGCGTGCATCCCAGTGCAGTGCGCCTGGCCGCCGTGCATCGCTATCTGCTGCCAAACGCCACTCAGGCGAGCTTCAACGCCTTTATTCGTGCCCATTACGTCGGAGAAAAAAGCGGCCCGGTGCTCAACGAAAAGCGCCTGACCGAGTTGTACGGCAAATACGGGCCCGGCGCCTACGACCTGCCGGACCAGGGCTATATCGCCCGGGTCCATCCGCTGGATCTGTGGCTGGTGGGTTTCCTCATGCAACATCCCCAGGCCTCGTTCAAGGATGCCGTGACTGCCAGCCGCGATGAGCGCCAGGAAGTCTATGGCTGGTTGTTCAAGAGCCGGCACAAGAGCGCGCGGGACAGTCGCATCCGCACCATGATGGAGGTTGAGGCGTTCCTCGATATTCATCAGCGCTGGCAGCGCCTGGGCTATCCGTTCGACCATCTGGTACCGTCCCTGGCCACCGCCATCGGCAGCTCAGGCGATCGTCCTGCGGCTCTCGCCGAGCTGATCGGCATCATCCAGAACGACGGTATCCGCCTGCCTGTGTTGCGTATCGACCGCTTGCACTTTGCCGCTGGCACGCCCTATGAAACCCGTTTGAGCGACAACCCCGACCTGGGCAAACGGGTCATGCCCAGCGAAGTCGCATCAGCCATGCGCGAAGCCTTGTCCCAAGTGGTCGAGGGCGGTACGGCCAAGCGCGTGCAAGGCAGTTTCAAGCTGGCTGACGGCCAGGCCCTGATCATGGGCGGCAAGACCGGTACCGGCGACAACCGCATCGAAAGCTTCGGCGCGGGCGGTCGGCTGCTGGGGTCGCGCGCCATCAACCGCACCGCGACCTTTGTGTTCTACCTCGGCGACCACCATTTCGGCACCCTCACCGCCTTCGTCCCCGGCCGCGCCGCCGAGGGCCTGCGCTTCACCTCGGCGCTGCCGGTGCAGGTACTCAAGGGCATGGCACCTATTCTTGTGCCGTATCTGGAGCCGGAGGGGCGGACCGGGTGTCAGGCGCCTGCCGTCGCCTCCGACCAGGCAACACGCACCGCTATGAATTGACACCTTTTTCTGTGGGACCGGCTTCAGCCGGGAAGACGATATGGCAGGCGATAGAAATGTATCGATCATGCTCTCCTCTTCCCGGCTAAAGCCTGCCCCACGGATTGCTGAGCCATCCAGCTCACAAATGAGAACCGTTCGTCTTTATCTCTCTTGCGCAGCGATTAAGATATATCTTAAGGTATATCTAAATCTGACAGGAGATAGAGCAATGCGTGATGACCATCACCACCGACACGAGCACCACCATCGTCCCTTCGAAACGGGCGACAGCCGCGATGGCTTCGAAAAACGTACCGGCCGCGAACGCGGTGGACGTGGCCCGCGGGTATTTGCCCCCGGCGACCTGAAGCTGTTGCTGCTGGCATTGATCGCCGAACAGCCCTGCCATGGCTACGACCTGATCCGCCAGATAGAAGGCCTGTTCGATGGCGCCTATAGCCCAAGCCCGGGCGTGATCTACCCGACCCTGACTTTTCTCGAAGAAAGCGAGCTGATCCTCGGCGATGCCGAGGGCGGCAAGAAGCGCTACGCCATTACCGAAGCCGGTCGGCAATCATTGCAGGAGCAAGCCGTTGCCCTTGACGGCGTGCGCATGCGCATCGACGTCAGCAAGCGCTCGCTGCGCGGCCATGACCGTCCGCCGGAAATCCATGAGGCCGTGCACAACCTGCGCCATGCCCTGCAAATGCATCACGGGCGCTGGAGCCCGGAAGAAATCCTGCGGGTCCGTGACCTGCTCAACAACACCGCCAAGGCCATCGTTGATGGTCCTCAAACTGCGTCGGAGAAGTCCGTATGAATTCGCAACAACAAGCGATCCACCGCATCAGCCACGAGATCAAACGCCGTAAGCTCGAAGTATTGCGCGTGACAGAAGTCACCCCGCTGATGCGCCGTATCACCCTGCATGGCCCGGAGCTGGAGGGGTTCATCAGCCTGGGCAGCGACGATCACGTCAAACTGCTGTTCGCCCAGACCCCGGAAGAACAGGCGGCGCTGGAAAACTTTGGCCCCGGCGTCGAAGGCCCGCGCCCGACCATGCGTGACTACACCCCGCGCCGCTATGACGCCACCACCGGCGAGCTGGATATCGATTTTGTCCTGCACGGCGAAGGTCCGGCCGCCACCTGGGCCGCCCAGGCACAGCCAGGGCAATTGCTGCATATCGCCGGGCCTCGGGGTTCGATGATCGTCCCGGACATGTTCGACAGCTATCTGTTGATCGGCGACGAAACCGCCCTGCCCGCCATCGCCCGGCGCCTGGAAGAATTACCGGCCAATCGCGCGGCCCTGGTGGTGGTGGAAATCGCCGACCCGGCCGAACAGCAGGTGTTCCAGAGCGCCGCTCAGGTGGATGTGATCTGGATCGTGCGCGGTGAACAGGACCTGGTGCAGGTCACGCGCAAGCTCGAGATGCCCGAAGGCCGTCTCTACGCCTGGGTCGCCACCGAGTCGGCATTGTCACGCAAGGTGCGGGCAGTGCTGCTTAATGAGTTCGGTCTGGACGAGGCTGCGGTGAAAGCGGCCGGGTATTGGCGCGCGGAGGGTACGCAAGAATAGATTCTCGCCAACCCGACACGACGCCAACCATCTAATTGAGATGCGATCCTGTAGGAGCTGCCGAAGGCTGCGAAAGCGGTGTATCAGACAGACCCATTCGCAGCCTTCGGCAGCTCCTACAGAACCCTGCTCAGGCCCCGTCGGACTTGTGCCAGGCGCGATCCACCAGTAACAACAACCCGGCCAACGCCACAAACCCCGCCAATATACCCAACGCATTGAGCAGCGCCGGGGGATAACCCAGGGTGCCAATATCAATGAACGGGTAGACATAGTCGCCAAGCATGTCGCCACGCAGCAGCAAATAAGCGAAGTAGCCCAGGGGATAAAGCATCCACAGCAGGATATGCACCCCACGTAACCAGCCCTTGGCCACGTATAGCCACCAATAGAGCAGGAACGCCAGGGGCATGACGTCGTGCAGCAGCTCATCGGCGATGAACTGCCAGCCTTGGGGTTGCCAAAGGTGCCGCAGCAGCAGGTTATAGGCGATGCCGACCAGCACGATACTCACTGTGATCCCGCCGCAAACCACCGGATGACGAAAAAAGCGGTGCCCGGCCGACATTCCGGAACTGATCGCACAGGTCAGGGCCGTGGCCGCCAAGGTATTGCTCAGCACGGTAAAGAAACTGAAGAACTTGACCAGGCCGCCCAACAGACTGGCATGGTCGGCCCAGCGCGAATAGAAAATCAGATAGAGCTGGATGGTCAGCCCGACCCAGCCCAGCAATGCCGCAGCAATGGCATAGCGACGCTGCCCCGGCGTGGTCGGCACGGATTCGCGCCACCGTGTTTTGTCGTACATCTCGCCAATCCCGCCGTTACCAGCCCTTGCTGCGGTGCAGCTTTACGTACAAGGCTTCGACTTTCTCCCGAGCCCAGGGTGTCTTGCGCAGAAACGTCAGGCTGGACTTGATGCTCGGGTCGCTCTTGAAGCAACGAATATCGATGCGCTCGGCCAACCCCGACCACTCGTAATGCGCCACCAGGGCATTGAGGATCTGCTCCAGCGTCACGCCATGCAGAGGGTTGTTGTTGGGAGTGGTCATGCCGGGCCTTTTCAACTCAAGAGATAGAAGCTGCGCACCTTAGGGTCGTTGCCGTTCCAGTGCAAGCCACGCCGCTAAATCAGCCCGCGTCCTGAACTCTCGACGCACGCGGCTGCCTATCAAACAACGCCGCACCAAACTGGCGCCTGCACCCATGCGCGACGTTCTGACCAACGGTTGATTTTGCCTGTCATTAGACCTCGTCACGAACTAGCGTCAAAAGTATGGCTTACCGGTGTCTGACGCCCTGGCCAAAAGAATAAGCGTTGTTCCATTTTTCGGAGATTCACACTATGAGCACTGACGCTGCCATGAGTAGAAATCGCCTGCTGCCGACCCTGCTCGGCGTGGTGATTGTGCTGATGGGCCTGGCCTTGCTGGCCCTGGGCATACGCCTGAGCCAACTGGGCGGTTCGCTGTACTACCTGATCGCCGGGATCGGCTTCACGATCAGCGGCATACTGCTGGTCATGGGCCGTCGCTCGGCACTGACCCTGTACGCCTTGCTGTTGTTCGCCAGCACCGTTTGGGCCTTGTGGGAAGTCGGCCTGGACTGGTGGCAACTGGTGCCGCGCCTGGCCCTGTGGTTCGCCATCGGTGTGGTGCTGCTGTTGCCATGGTTCCGCCGCCCGCTGCTGACTGGTCAGCCGGGTGGCATGGCCACCGGTGGCCTGACCGTCGCCGTGGTCCTGGCCGGGGCCGCCGCCATCGCCAGCCAGTTTACAAATCCCGGTGAGATCAAGGGCCAACTGGACCGCGATACCGCTGGCACCACCAGCGCCGCCCCAGCCATGCCCGATGGCGACTGGCAATCCTATGGCCGCACGGCCTTTGGCGACCGCTACTCGCCCCTGGCGCAGATTACCCCGGACAACGCCCACAAACTGGTCCCGGCCTGGACCTTCCGCACCGGCGATATCCCGGGGCCTGGCGATCCCGGCGAGACCACGGCGGAAAACACGCCGCTCAAGGTCAACAACATGCTTTATGTCTGTACGCCACACAGCCAGGTCATCGCGCTGGACCCGGACTCGGGCAAGGAGCTGTGGCGTTACGATCCGAAAATCAGCACCCAGAAAGCCGCCAATTTCAAAGGTTGGGCGCATATGACCTGCCGTGGCGTGGCGTATCACGATGACGCTGCCTATGCCGCAGCTCCTGCGGGTCCGGCACCGAGCCCGACCAGTGCAAGCACCGGCGCCAACGCCTGCCCGCGCCGCCTGTTCCTGCCAACGGCAGATACTCGCCTGATCGCCCTCAACGCCGACACCGGCAAGGTTTGCGAAGACTTCGGCGACAAGGGTCAGATTGATCTGGGCGCCAATATCGGCACCTTCGCCCCAGGCGGTTACTACTCGACTTCGCCACCGGCGGTTACCCGGAACCTGGTGGTCATCGGCGGCCATGTCACCGACAACGTCTCCAATGACGAGCCTTCGGGTGTCATCCGCGCGTTCGACGTTCACACCGGGCGCCTGGTATGGAACTGGGACAGCGGCAATCCGGACGACACCACCCCCATCGCGCCGGGCAAGACCTATACGCGCAACTCGCCGAACATGTGGTCCATGTTCAGCGTCGATGAAAAACTCGGCATGCTCTATCTGCCCATGGGCAACCAGACTCCGGACCAGTGGGGTGGCAATCGCACCCCGGCCTCGGAGAAATTCAGCGCCGGCCTGACCGCTCTGGATATCGCCACCGGTCATGTGCGCTGGACCTTCCAGTTCACTCACCACGACCTGTGGGACATGGACGTAGGCGGTCAACCGACCCTGATCGACATGAAGACTGCCGATGGCGTGAAACCGGCGGTCATGGCTTCGACCAAGCAAGGCAGCATCTATGTGCTGGACCGCAGCAACGGCCAGCCCATCGTGCCGATCAACGAAGTACCGGTGCCTCAGGGCGCGGTCGCCGGCGATCACACCTCGCCCACCCAGCCCAAGTCCGACCTGAACTTCATGCCGCCGCCGCTGAAAGAACGCGATATGTGGGGCGTCACACCGTTCGATCAGGCGCTGTGCCGTATCGACTTCAAATCACTGCGTTATGACGGCGCCTTTACCCCGCCATCGCTGCAAGGCTCGATCGTGTATCCGGGCAACTTCGGTGTGTTTGACTGGGGCGGTATCTCGGTCGACCCGGTGCGTCAGATCGCTTTCGTCAACCCGGACTACATGGCCTTCCGCTCGAAACTGGTACCGGCCGCCGAAGTCGAGGGTGGGCCTGGCCGCAAGAGCGAAACCGAAGGCGTACAGCCGAACAAGGGCACACCCTATGGCGTGATCCTCGAAGCACTGCTGTCGCCACTGGGCCTGCCTTGCCAGGCACCGGCCTGGGGTTATGTCGCCGCTGTGGACCTGACCACGCACCAGACCCTGTGGAAACACAAGAACGGGACGGTGCGTGACAGCTCGCCCGTGCCGCTGCCCCTGACCATGGGCGTACCCAGCCTGGGCGGAACCTTCACCACCGCCAGTGGGGTGGGCTTCATGAGCGGCAGCCTGGACCAGTTCCTGCGCGCCTATGATCTGCGCAATGGCAAACAGCTCTGGGAAGGCCGCCTGCCCGCAGGCGCACAGACCACGCCAATGACCTACACCGGCAAGGACGGCAAGCAGTACGTGCTGGTCGTGGCCGGTGGCCATGGCTCCTTGGGGACCAAGCAGGGTGATTACGTGATGGCGTTCAAACTGCCGGATTGAGGCAGAGTTGCACAACAAAAACGGCCATCGATTGATGGCCGTTTTTTATTGGTATGAGAATTGAAACGCGATCTTCTGTGGGAGCCGGCTTGCTGGCGATTAGACCAGATCAGTCAATAAAGATGTTGCCTGTCAGACCGCTATCGCCAGCAAGCCGGCTCCCGCGAAAACCGTGCCCGTCGCACTTTATTTGTGGATGACATCCCCACGCATCGGCGCCAACCGCGCAATCAAGCGGTTCTGCACCGGTACCGGGATGTTCTGGGCGTTCATCGAGTCGATCAGGTCTTCCACCAGCGCGTTGAAATCGCTCGGGCTCAGGTTCTGACCCTTGTGGGATTCGGCCATATCGCTGCCGGTATAACGGCAAGGGCCACCCGCTTCGACGCAGAATTGCTCGACCAGTTTGTCGCGCAGGCGCTCGATATCAATCTTGCGAAAGCGTTCAACAATGCGCTCGTCCTTGGCGATGTTCAGCAACATGCCTTCGACGATGCGCTGGATACCGGGACGCTGGCCGAGGTCCTGATACAGGCTGTCATCCTTGGGCGGTTGCTGGGCGCAGGCGGCCAGTAAGGCCAGGAGCAGACAGGGCAACAGACGCAGGGCACGCATCAGAAACTCCCCTGAATGGACAGATAAGTGCCGTTCTGGTTATCCAGGGTGGCGATCTCGCCCAGACGTGCGTAGGCCAGCACGAAAGAAACGTGTTTGTTGGGGAAATAGCCGACGAACAGGTCGACCCAGTCGCTCTCCCCGGCAAAGGACAGGTTGTCGGGCTTTTCCCGATAGTCCATGCCCAATGCCCAGTGGGGATTGAACAGCACGGCTACACCGCCCTCTTTGAGCAGGCTGCGGCTGTCGCGACGATCGCCACCGAAGCCCAGCAGGCCGGTTTCGTTGGCCCGGCTGTAGCGCACGCCGCCATTGACCACAACGTTATAGCCAAAGGCCGCGCCCATGAACAGGCGGCTGGCGGTCAGGTAGCCTTCCACATCAGAGTCGCGCCTGGCGCCGACCAGGCTGGGGATCAGGAAATCGTTCTGATGCTTGTACTCCAGCCCCAGGGAAACCTGGGGCAGGTTGTCGTAGATCAGGTCGCCGAACAGGCGCACCTTGACCCCGAAGATGTCCTGGGAAAGGTTGTCATCCGGCAGGCTGAGCTTGTGCACCAGGGTGCCCAGATCAAAACGCTGATGAGCGTAGGAGAGTTCGACACGGTTGCCGTAGGACGCCGCCATCCCGGCTACATCAAGGGTGTAGTCCGGCAGGTCGACGTGGGTCGCGAAAGCACTCGCGCCCCATTCACCCTCTTCGCCATAACCGGTCAGCACGGCCCAGGGGATAACCCCGCCACCCGCCCCGCCCTCGATGCTGCTGGCACCGCCGGTAGCGACCAGGCGCCCATTGTCGGCTTCAGCAGCGGGCGCCGAAAGGCCTAATACACAACCCAGCAACAACGGAAATTTGTACTGCATGAAAAATGTCCTGTTTCGAAAATAAGCGGTGCCCGACTATCAGCCACCACCCAACGGCATCGAATCTTCGCCTAATGAACCATCATGCCGGGCGAAGTCAGCGGCTTGGCCATCCAGGCCTCGAACGCGGCAGCAGAAAGCGGACGGCTGATCAGGTAGCCCTGGGCCGTGTCGCAATGCCAGCGCTGCAACAGGCGCAAACTGTGTTCGTACTCGACACCTTCGGCCACCACCTTGAGCCCGAGGTTGTGGCTCATTTCGATGGTGGAGCGAACGATCACCGCGTCCTCGCTGGTTTCATCCAGGTTGCGTACGAAGGATTGGTCGATCTTCAGTTCCTGCACCGGCAGGCGCTTGAGGTGGGCCAGGGAAGAATAGCCGGTGCCAAAATCGTCAATGGACAAGCTGATACCGCACTCGCGCAGGCGGTTAAGCACCTTTAGAGCATGCTCCGGCTCACGCATTACGGCGCTTTCAGTGATCTCGAATACCAGTTGTTCGGCCGGTACCCGGTACAGCTTGAGCAGGCCATTGACTCGATCCGACAGATCGCCAGTCAACAGGTCATCGGCGGAAATATTCACCGAGACCTGAATGACCAGCCCGCGCCGCGCCCACTCAGCCAACTGGCGCATGGCCTCTTCGATCACCCAGTTGGTGAGGATCTGGATGCTGCCGGTGCGTTCGGCCAGGGTGATGAATTCGGCGGGTGAGACATTGCCGAATTGCGGGTGATTCCAGCGCAGCAGGGCTTCGGCCTGTCTTACATGGCCCTGGCGAATATCCAGCTTGGGTTGGTAATGCAGATGCAATTCGCCATTGCGCGCAGCCTTGCGCAAATCGCGGATCAGGGTGATCTGGCGCTGATGCTCAAGGTCACGACCATCTTCGTAGATTTGCAGGCGGCCCGGCAGGTTGCTGGCGTCCTGTCGGGCGATGGCGGCGCGCTGGAGCAGTTCCTGAGGGGAATCGCCGTTATCCGGATAACTGGCAATGCCGATGCAGGTGTCCAGGCTGATGTCATGACTGTCGACGCGCTGGATGTCGCTGAGCATGCGCTGCAACTGGTCAGCCAGGCCGACTGCGCCTTCGCTGCCGGTCTGGTCGAGCAACAAGAGGAATTCATCAGCATTAAGGCGCGCCACGGTATCGCCGGAACGCACCGTGGCCTGCAGGCGCTGACCGACCTCTTGCAGCAACAGGTCGATTCCTTCGGCGCCGATGCCGTCGCGAATGGCGCGGAAGTTATCGATGCCCATATACAACAGGGCTACCGGACGTTCCGAGGAAATGGCGCTGCCCAGGCGCTCCAGCACCAGGGCACGATTGGGCAGGCCGGTCAGAACATCATGCAGCGCATTGTGCGCCAGCTGGCTTTCCCGAACGGCAATACCGTGCTGCATATGGTTGATGGCACCGGCCAGCATGCCCAACTCGTCGCTGCGCTTCATGACCACAGGTGTCGCGTAGTCGCCGTCGCCAATGCGTTTGGCGGCCAGGGCCAGGGCCTGGACCGGCAACGACACGCTGCGCGCCAGCAACAGGGTACCGATCAGCGACGCGATCAAGGCCGCCAGGGTGATCCAGAAAATGTTTTCGTCCAGCGGCACGAATGCCTGTAGCGCCTGATCCAGCGGGCTTTGCAGCAAGGCGATCACCTGCTCGCTGCCGTCGCTGACCACGTTGGCCAGCATCAGCGACTGGCTGAGGAAGCTCAGCTCGCCATGCTCGCTCATTTTCATCTGGCTTTGTGGCGCCTTGAGCATCAACCCGATCAGGCTGTCATGCAGTGCTTCAGGCAAAGTGCTGATCAATTGCCCCGGATGGGATTTTTCCACCGCCAGAAACGACACCTCAAGGCCGCTGAGTGAGCGCAGTTCCTGGGCGAAATCGACATCCATGGCAAAGCCCATCACCACCCGACCAATGGGCAACGGCGCCAGCACCGTACTTTCCACCAACAGGTGCGGTTTGCCCTGCAACGGCACGATCAGCATGGCCTGTTTGTTGTTTTTCGCCTCGCGCAGGGGTTTGTCGAAGCGAAACAGCGAGCCCTCGGGAATCTCGGCTACGGTGCTGGAAATCACTTTGCCATCCATGCCCAACAGAAACATGTCGCTGGCATTGATCCGCGCGCCGTGATTGAGCAGCACCGAACGAATGGTGGCCGAATCGGCACTGGCCACGGCATCGCGAAAGCCGAAATCCGTCGCCAGCAATTGCACGGCATCACTCAGCCGCTTGCCGCGCATATCCAGCAACCCCTCGAATACACGGGTACCCACATCCAGTTGTTCACGGGCCTGGCGTTGTACGGCATCACCGGTGGCGACCTTGACGGCAAAGAACAATGCACCGATTACGACCAGCAACAGGACGATAAGAACGCTGGCAATGCGTGCCTGGAAGCTGGTCCGCAGGTTCATGGCGTAGCCGCTTTCTTGAACGCATCACCGAAAGCGCTCGGCGCCGGCGGCTTGGGGGTGTCTGCGCTTTTGGGCTGAACAGTAAGGCTGAAATTCTGGCTCAGCCCGGCAGCCGGGATATCGAACTCGCCAGCAGCGCTCGGCTGCATGTCTGCAGCCTGGGGGTGCCACAGGGTCGCGATGTAGTGACCGGCCGGGACCTGTTCGAATTTCAGCGCGCCCTTGTCATCGCTGGCGCCGAACCACGGCTCGTCGGTGACATAGATATAGCCGAGCATCCAGTCATGAATGTTGCAACCCAGCACGACGATGCCCGGTTTGTCGAACAGCAGCGGTTGCGAAGGGGTGCCCTCGTACAGGCGCAGTTCGAAACGCTTGGCTTGGGAAAAGGAGTAGACCTGATGGCGAATATTGTCGCTGTTGGGGAATTTGACCTGGGTGCCGGTATGCACGGCCAGCACATGAGGTACGAATTCCTTGTCGCGCTGGTCCATGTCGGCCTTGAGCACCAATGGCGCGGTACCGGCAGGTCCTTTGAGCGTCAGCACGGCGCCAGACAATGGCTGGCCTTGCTGATCGCTGATCCGGGCATTGAAAGTGGCTGCTGAAGCCGTTGCGGCGGACAACATCAACAATCCAGCGAGGCACACCGAGGAAAACGCGTTGATCATCATGAGTTCCAATCCGCAACGGCAAAGCCGGAAGTGATAAAGCCAGCCTTGGCGGTGAAAACACTTGGGACCCAGATTAGCTGGCGAGGTAAATAAGTTCACGCTTTAGAGGTATAGCACTAAGCCATTATCGACAAAGGCCCACGTTTGCCCGAGTTTTCGCCAAACTCATCCCTGTCTTCGATGCTATCGGCAGCGACCATTGAAACCTGAGCATAGTTGCCCCATCTAAGGTCCATGTTCAATTATGCAGGTGCCCCATGAGCGACCAGCAAGCAGACTCACAGAATGTGCCCGAAGACGATCACGAGCACGAAGTTACCCTGAGCTCCGATAGCACCTCACTTGCCCTGCCAGGGCAGAACCTTCCGGACAAGGTCTACATCATTCCGATCCACAACCGGCCGTTCTTCCCCGCGCAGGTATTGCCGGTCATCGTCAACGAAGAGCCCTGGGCCGAGACCCTGGAACTGGTGAGCAAGTCCGAGCACCACTCCCTGGCTCTGTTCTTTATGGACTCGCCGTCCGACGACCCGCGCCACCTCAACACTGCGGCGATGCCGGAGTACGGCACCCTGGTCAAGGTCCACCACGCCAGCCGCGAGAACGGCAAGCTGCAATTCGTCGCCCAGGGCCTGAGCCGTGTGCGTATCCGCACCTGGCTCAAGCACCATCGCCCGCCTTATCTGGTGGAAGTGGAATACCCGCATCAGCCCAATGACCCCACCGATGAGGTGAAGGCCTACGGCATGGCGCTGATCAATGCGATCAAGGAACTGCTGCCGCTCAACCCGCTGTACAGCGAAGAGCTGAAAAACTATCTGAATCGCTTCAGCCCCAACGATCCGTCGCCGCTGACCGACTTCGCCGCCGCCCTGACGTCCGCCAAGGGCGCCGAGTTGCAGCAGGTGCTCGATTGCGTGCCGATGCTCAAGCGCATGGAAAAAGTCCTGCCGATGCTGCGCAAGGAAGTTGAAGTGGCGCGCCTGCAGCAGGAAATCTCTGCCGAGGTCAACCGCAAGATTGGCGAGCATCAGCGCCAGTTCTTCCTTAAAGAGCAGCTCAAGGTCATCCAGCAGGAACTGGGCCTGAGCAAGGACGACCGTCAAGCCGACATCGAGCAGTTCGAGCAGCGCATGGCCGGCAAGGTCCTGCCACCCCAGGCGCAGAAGCGCATCGACGAAGAACTGGGCAAGCTGAAGATTCTCGAAACCGGCTCGCCGGAATACGCCGTGACCCGCAACTACCTGGACTGGGCCAGCTCGCTGCCGTGGGGTATCTACGGCAAGGACAAGCTCGACCTCAAACACGCGCGCAAGGTCCTCGATCAGCACCATGCCGGGCTTGATGACATCAAGTCGCGGATTCTCGAATTCCTCGCGGTCGGCGCCTATAAAGGCGAGATCAGCGGTTCCATCGTGCTGCTGGTAGGCCCGCCGGGCGTGGGCAAGACCAGTGTCGGGCGCTCCATCGCCGAATCCCTGGGTCGGCCGTTCTACCGCCTGAGTGTCGGCGGCATGCGTGACGAAGCCGAGATCAAGGGCCACCGTCGCACCTACATCGGCGCCCAACCGGGCAAGCTGGTGCAGGCGCTCAAGGACGTGGAAGTGATGAACCCGGTGATCATGCTCGACGAAATCGACAAGATGGGCCAGAGCTATCAGGGCGACCCGGCGTCGGCCCTGCTGGAAACCCTGGACCCGGAACAGAACGTCGAATTCCTCGATCATTACCTGGACCTGCGCCTGGACCTGTCGAAGGTGCTGTTCATCTGCACCGCCAACACCCTGGACTCGATCCCCGGCCCGTTGCTGGACCGTATGGAAATCATTCGCCTGTCCGGCTACATCACCGAAGAAAAAGTCGCCATCGCCAAGAAACACCTGTGGCCCAAGCAGCTGGAGAAGGCCGGTGTGGCCAAGACCAGCCTGTCCATCAGCGACGTGGCCCTCAAGGCGGTGATCGACGGCTATGCCCGTGAAGCCGGGGTCCGTCAGCTTGAGAAGCAGCTGAGCAAGGTGGTGCGCAAGGCCGTGGTCAAGCTGCTGGATAACCCGGATTCGGTGATCAAGGTCGGTCCGAAGGATCTTGAAGCAGCGCTGGGTATGCCAGTGTTCCGCAACGAACAGGTATTGTCCGGCACTGGCGTCATTACCGGTCTGGCCTGGACCAGCATGGGCGGCGCTACTCTGCCGATCGAAGCCACGCGCATTCATACGCTGAACCGCGGCTTCAAGCTCACTGGCCAGCTGGGTGATGTGATGAAAGAGTCCGCAGAAATCGCTTACAGCTATGTCAGTTCCAATCTGGCGAAGTTTGGCGGCGATGCGAAGTTCTTTGACGAAGCCTTCGTGCACTTGCACGTCCCCGAAGGTGCTACGCCGAAAGATGGCCCAAGTGCCGGTGTGACCATGGCCAGCGCCCTGCTGTCCCTGGCGCGCAACCAGCCGCCGAAGAAAGGCGTGGCCATGACCGGTGAGCTGACCCTGACCGGGCACGTCCTGCCGATTGGCGGCGTGCGGGAAAAAGTCATCGCGGCGCGGCGGCAGAAGATCAACGAACTGATCCTGCCGGAGCCCAACCGCGGCGACTTCGAGGAACTGCCGGACTACCTGAAGGAAGGCATTACCGTGCACTTCGCCAAGCGCTTCACTGACGTGGCGAAGGTGCTGTTCTAAATCATCTGGATTGGACGAGTACCGGTGGGACCGGCTTTAGCCGGGAAGGCCTCTTCCCGGCTAAAGCCGGTCCCACCGGTTACCCGCAGATCCGCACTCCCCGGACAAATCCCTCATCGGTTATGCTCCAGCCATCGTTGTCCGCCTGGAGGCTCCATGACCCCATTTCGCCTGATTGCTCCGCTGAGCCTGGCCCTGCTTGCCGCCTGCGCCCAACAGCCACGGCAGAATGTCACCCTGGAAAAGCAGACTGATTGTCCGATCCAGCTCAAGAACGGGCAGAATCTGATCGTAAGCCTGCCCAGCTCCCCCGCCACCGGTTATCGCTGGGCCATTCAGGACTCGGCAGGCGGCGTGTTGCGCAGCCTGGGCCCTGAGGTCTATCACAACCCGGATGCCTCCGATCTGCTCGGCGCTTCCGGTGTCTCGACCTGGCGTTTCCAGGCCTTTGCCACGGGCAGCGGCCGCCTGCGCCTGACCTACCAGCAGCCTTGGGCGCCGGAAGAACCCTCGGCGGATGTGTTCGACTGCCCGATCAAAGTCGACTGATCATCCGGCGGCCTCAGACAGAGCGCGCATCGCCAGATCAATTTGGCTAAAATGCCGCCCTTTCTGACCATCGCCGGAATCGCCGTGAGCAAAGAACCCGACCGCATTTTCGCCCAGCCCCTGGCCCAGGTGCCGGATTTCGCCTTCAACGAAGACGTGGTCAAGGTCTTTCCGGACATGATCAAGCGCTCTGTGCCGGGCTATCCGACCATTGTCGAGAACCTCGGCGTGCTGGCGGCGCAATTCGCCCAGCCGGACACCCTGCTGTATGACCTGGGCAGCTCGCTGGGTGCGGTGACCCAGGCCTTGCGCCGCCATGTGCGTGCCGATGGCTGTCGGGTCATCGCGGTGGATAACTCTGCGGCCATGGTCGAGCGTTGCCGTCAGTACCTTAATGCTCAAGACTCGATGTTCCAGGAGCTGCTGCCGGTCGAGGTGATCGACGGCGATATCCTCGCCCTGGACTTCAAACCCGCCTCGGTCGTGGCGCTGAACTTCACCCTGCAATTCATTGCGCCGGAGCAACGCCTGGACCTGCTCGGGCGGATTCGCCAATCCCTGGTGCCCGGCGGCGCGTTGATTCTTTCGGAAAAACTGCGCTTCAACGATGAACAGGAACACGCCCTGCTCACCGACCTGCATATTGCCTTCAAGCGCGCCAATGGCTACAGCGAACTGGAAATTGCCCAGAAGCGCAGCGCCATTGAGAACGTAATGAAGCCCGACAGCCTCGAAGACCATCGTGAACGCCTGCTCTCGGCCGGTTTCTCGAAAGTCGTGCCCTGGTTTCAATGCCTTAACTTTGCCTCGTTGATTGCCCTGCCATGATCGATCTCGCTCCCCTGGTCCGCCGTCTGGCGGGCACCCCTCTGGCTGACTGGGCCAAAGGCCTGCAAGCCCAACTCGATGCCAAGATGGACAAGGGTCACGGCGACCTCGAACGCTGGCAAGGCGCACTGGACGCGCTACCGAACCTGCTGCCGAGCCAGGTTGAACTGGCGGACAGCTTCACTCTGGACGCGGGTTGCGACGGCGAAACCCGCACGCAAATGCGTCAGGCGCTGATGGGACTGTCGCCATGGCGCAAAGGCCCGTTCAACCTGTTCGGCGTGCATATCGATACCGAATGGCGTTCGGACTGGAAATGGTCACGGGTGGCGCCGCACCTCGATCTCAAAGGCAAGCGCGTCCTTGATGTCGGCTGCGGCAACGGTTATTACCAGTGGCGCATGCTGGGGGCCGGGGCCGAGAGCGTGATTGGGGTCGACCCGAACTGGTTGTTCTTCTGCCAGTTTCAGGCCATGCAGCGCTACCTGCCGGATCTGCCCGCCTGGCACCTGCCCTTCGCTCTGGAAGACCTGCCGCCACGACTCGAAGGCTTCGATACGGTGTTTTCCATGGGCGTGCTGTACCACCGCAAATCGCCCATCGACCACTTGCTGGCGCTGAAGGACTGCCTGGTCAAGGGCGGTGAACTGGTGCTGGAAACCATGGTGGTGGAAGGCGATGTGCATCAGGTGCTGGTGCCTGAAGACCGTTATTCACAGATGCGCAACGTCTGGTTCCTGCCGTCGGTCCCGGCCCTTGAGCTATGGCTGCGCCGCGCCGGTTTTGTCGATGTACGCTGCGTCGATGTCAGCATCACCACGGTGGAGGAACAGCGCAGTACCGAATGGATGCGCTATCAGTCCCTTGGGGATTTCCTCGACCCCGAGGATCACAGCAAGACCGTGGAAGGCCTGCCGGCGCCGATGCGCGCGGTTATTGTTGGGCGCAAGCCCTGACATCTGCCACTGCAATGGGGTGGAATGAAGCAAATCGTGTCGGAGTGAATTGTGGGAGCGGGATTCTGTGGGAGATTCTATGTTTGCTGTAAAGCCAGAGCAGCCCCTTCGCGGATGAATCCGCTCCCACAGATTCGATGATATTCGCTCCCACATATTTCAACGCTTACTTTGCAGCCGCCAGAATCAAAGCCTTCATCTCACTGACCGCCGCCTTGAAGCCAACGAACAGCGCATGGGCTACCAAGGCGTGACCGATGTTCAGTTCGTTGATGCCCTTGATCGCCGCCACGGCTTCGACGTTGTGGTAATGCAGGCCGTGCCCGGCATTGACGATCAGCCCCTGGCTGACGCCGAAAGCCACACCATCGGCAATGCGCTTGAGCTCTTGCGCCACTTCGGCCGGGGTTTCGGCATCGGCATAGCGACCGGTGTGCAGTTCGATGGCCGGGGCGCCGACACGTTTGGAGGCGGCGATCTGCCCCTCGTCGGCATCGATAAAGAGCGAGACTTCGCAGCCTATCTTGCCAAGGCGCTCCACCGCCGCCTGAATCCGCGCTTCCTGCCCGGCGACATCCAGGCCGCCTTCGGTAGTCAGTTCCTGACGGGTTTCCGGGACCAGGCACACATGAGCAGGACGGATACGCTCGGCAAAGGCGAGCATTTCCTCGGTAACACCCATTTCGAAGTTCATACGGGTCTGCAGCACATCCTTGAGCAGCAGTACATCACGCTCCTGAATGTGCCGACGGTCTTCACGCAAGTGCACGGTGATGCCATCGGCCCCCGCCTCTTCGGCGTCCAGCGCCGCCTTGACCGGGTCCGGGTAGCGAGTGCCACGGGCCTGACGCAGCGTGGCAACGTGGTCGATGTTCACGCCAAGCAGAATGCGGGGGCTTTGAGTCACGGGTGTCTCCTGGAGAGTGATCGGAACAGGTCGCAGAGCATAAAGCTTGCTTACGGCTTGCGAAACAGTTCGCGGCTGACTAATGGGCGGCCGCCCAGATGCACGGCCAAAGCCTGGCGCATCAAACGCTTGGCCGCAGCCAGTGCGCCGGGGGCGTGCCAGTCCGCCTCAGCCATGGCCAGCAGCTCGACGCCCTGGAACAGTCCGGGCTGAACCATATAGACCCGCTCAAGCCCCGCATCCACCTGCAGACGGTAGAGACCATCGGCAGCCAGAGGTTCACCGTTGATGTCCTGATCCAGGGCAAAGCCGTAGCCCAGATCATCCAGCAGACGCCATTCGAACGAACGCAGCAGGGGCTCCAGCGCTCGGCCTTCGGCCAGGGCCAGCAGGGTCGCGGCGTAGTGGTCGAACACGGCAGGATGGGGATCTTCGGCAGGCAGCAGGCGAATCAGCAATTCGTTGAGATAGAGGCCACTGAACAGTGCTTCACCGACCATCCAGTTGGCGACGCCCGCAGCTTCCATGCGCCCGACGTTTTTCAGCTCGCCGCGGCCACGAAACTCGATTTCCAGCGGCACAAAGGGCCGGGCCAGACTACCCGCCTTGCCCTTGGCACTGCGCAATACCGCGCGCAGGCGACCTTGTGGCGTGAGGAAGTCGACCAGAGCACTGTTCTCGCGGTATGCCCGGCTGTGCAACACAAAGGCAGGTTGGGCGACAGGAGCGCTCATGGTTCGGGCCGATTCGCGAGTAAAGCAGAAGATGGGCGTGGGGACTGCAAACAGCCCCCGGCCGGATCGGGTTACAAGTCGCCGTAGCCCAGCGAACGCAGGGCGCGCTCGTCATCGGACCAACCGCCTTTGACCTTGACCCAGAGATTGAGCATGACCTTGGAGTCGAACAGCACTTCCATGTCGCGGCGGGCGTCACTGCCGATACGCTTGATGCGCTCGCCCTTGTCGCCAATGATGATTTTCTTCTGGCCGTCACGTTCGACGAGGATCAGCGCGTGGATATGCAGGGTACGCCCCTGCTGCTTGAACTCTTCGATTTCCACGGTGATCTGGTACGGCAACTCGGCACCCAGCTGACGCATGATCTTCTCACGCACCAGTTCGGCGGCCAGGAAGCGGCTGCTGCGGTCGGTGATCTGGTCTTCCGGAAAGAAGTGGTCGTTCTCCGGCAGATGACCGGCGATCAGGCTTTCCAGTGCTTCCAGGTTATGCCCGTGCTGGGCCGAGATCGGCACGATGGAAGCCTTGGGCAATTGGCCCTGCAGCCATTCCAGGTGCGGCATCAACTCGCCCTTGTCTTCGATGCGGTCGGTCTTGTTGATGGCCAGGATCACCGGCCCTTCAACGTACTGCACGCGCTCGAGTACCAGTTGGTCCTCATCGGTCCAGCGGGTGCGGTCAACCACGAAGATCACCACGTCGACGTCTTTCAACGCCGCCGAGGCGGTCTTGTTCATGTAGCGATTGAGCGCTTTCTCATTGTTCTTGTGCATGCCGGGGGTGTCGACATAGATCGCCTGCACGGCGCCTTCGGTCTTGATGCCCAGCATGTTGTGACGAGTGGTCTGGGGCTTGCGCGAGGTGATCGCCAGCTTCTGCCCGAGGATGTGGTTCAGCAGCGTGGACTTGCCCACGTTGGGACGGCCGACGATGGCAACATAGCCACAGCGTGTTGCGGTTGTATCAGTCATGGCCATTCTCCACGCCAAGGGCAATCAGTGCTGCGGCGGCCGCTACCTGTTCGGCAATACGACGGCTGACACCCTGGCCCCGGCTTTTTTCATTCAATAAGGTCACTTCGCATTCGACGAAGAACGTCCGGCAATGCGGTTCACCCTGGATATCGACAACTTCGTAGCGCGGCAGCTCGCAGGCACGGGACTGCAGGAATTCCTGCAACCGGGTCTTGGGATCCTTGTTGGTATCGACCAGCGTCAGGCTGTCGAACTCGGTGGTCAGCCAGGCCAGTACGCGCTCGCGGGCCATTTCCATGCCGGCGTCCAGATAGATGGCGCCAATCAGCGCCTCCAGAGCATCGGCCAGGATCGACTCGCGGCGGAAGCCACCGCTTTTCAGCTCACCAGACCCCAGGCGCAGGTACTCACCCAGATCGAAACCACGGGCCAGCAAGGCCAGGGTCTCGCCTTTGACCAGACGTGCGCGCAGACGTGACAACTGGCCTTCGCGAGCCTGGGGGAAACGCTCGAACAGGGCTTCACCGGCGACGAAGTTGAGAATCGCATCGCCGAGGAACTCCAGACGCTCGTTATTGCGGCCGGCAAAACTGCGATGCGTCAGGGCCAGGACCATCAGTTCCTGGTCCTTGAAGGTATAACCGAGCTGACGCTCCAGACGACTCAAGGAAACGCTCACGGTTTACCTACGCTGAATTCTTGGTCGAACTTCACCACCAGATCGATATTCTGGATCAGAGGTTCACGCTGTTCATATTGCAAATGGGCGAGGATCTTGTTGTCCTGCGCCGTGACATTTAAAGCCTTTTTCAAATCCACATCCTGAATACCGTTGACCTGCAAGCCCTTGGCCACATAGTCATAAAAATCACTGGCCGTCATATCGGTCTGATTACGGTCAATGCTGGTGATGATTCTTTTTATCTGCAGGTTCTCCGCGTAATGCGGCACAACCTTGAATGCCACGTTGATCGCGAACCCGGCCAGGGCAATGAAAACCAGCAGGCCCAATGCAGACATACCCTTTTGCGAACTTGCGAACGCCATACTCGACCTCAAGGATAGCCCGTGAATTCAGCCGACAGGGTTTATTGACCGGCGACAGCGCTTCGAGCGACCCGAAATGACATACGGCGCTGTCCAGACAGCGCCGCATCGATTATTTGATTAATCCTACCCGCGAGAAGGTGGGCAGGTGACTCAGCTTAGGCTCAGGCCAGCTCATCCACACGGCAAATGCCTTGCCGACGATGTTCTTGTCCGGAACCATACCCAGTTCGTCCTTGGGAATGTTGGGATCATCCCAGTAACGGCTGTCATTGGAGTTGTCGCGGTTGTCGCCCATCATGAAGTAATGCGCGGCAGGCACCGTCCACTCGGAATCAGGCGGCGCGCGGTAGCGGCTCATTTCCTGACGGATCAAGTGCTCGACTCCACCCAACTGTTCTTTATACAGTTCGGCGCTGCCCAGGGTGCCGGGCTCGGTGCCCAGCAGCTGTTTGGCGACCAACTGGTCGTTGACGAACAGGCGCTTGTCGCTGGTGTAGCGGATCTTGTCGCCCGGCAGGCCGACAACGCGCTTGATGTAGTTCACGCTGGGATCGCTCGGGTAGCGGAACACCATGACATCGCCACGCTGCGGATCACCGACGGGAATCACCTTCTGGTCCAGGACCGGCAGGCGAATGCCGTAGGAGAACTTGTTCACCAGGATGAAATCTCCCACATCCAGCGTCGGCTTCATCGAACCCGAAGGAATCTGGAACGGTTCGACCAGAAACGAACGCAGCACCAGCACAATGAACAACACCGGAAAGAACGATTTGCCGTATTCAACCAGCAAAGGTTCTTTGTTCAATCGCTCGACGACCGCGATATCCGGTTGGCTGACACTGCCCTGGTAGGTCGCTATGGCGGACCGTCGGCGCGGAGCCAGGAACACCAGGTCAAGCAGCGCCAGCAAACCGCATACGAATACAGCGATGACTAACAACAGCGGGAAATTTAGTGACATAGGACCTGACTATTCCAACCTGAGCACAGCAAGGAAGGCTTCCTGTGGAATTTCCACGTTACCGACCTGCTTCATGCGTTTCTTACCGGCCTTTTGCTTTTCCAGCAATTTACGTTTACGGCTGACGTCGCCGCCATAACATTTAGCCAGTACGTTCTTTCTGAGTGCCTTGACGGTTGTCCGCGCAATGATCTGGCCACCGATGGCAGCCTGGATTGCTACGTCGAACATCTGCCGCGGGATCAGCTCTTTCATCTTTTCGGTCAACGCCCGGCCCTTATAGGCCGCGTTGTCACGGTGCACGATCAGTGCCAGGGCATCGACCTTGTCACCGTTGATCAGTACGTCCAGCTTCACCAGATTGGCGGACTGGTAGCGATCGAAATGGTAGTCCAGCGAGGCATAGCCACGGCTGGTCGACTTGAGCCGGTCGAAGAAGTCCAGGACCACTTCGTTCATCGGCAGGTCGTACGTCACCTGAACCTGGGTACCGAGGAACAGCATGTCGTGCTGGATACCGCGTTTTTCGATACACAGGGTAATGACATTGCCCAGATGCTCCTGCGGAACCAGGATATTGGCCCGCACGATCGGCTCGCGCATGTCTTCGATGCTGGACAGATCAGGAAGTTTGGACGGGTTATCGACATAGATCGTTTCACCAGTCTTGAGCACCAGCTCGAAAATCACCGTCGGTGCCGTGGTGATCAGGTCCAGGTCGTACTCGCGCTCCAGACGCTCCTGGATGATCTCCATGTGCAGCATGCCCAGGAAGCCGCAACGGAAGCCGAAGCCCAGTGCGTCGGAGCTTTCCGGGGAGTACTGCAACGAAGAGTCGTTCAGCGTGAGCTTTTGCAGCGCGTCGCGGAAGTCTTCGAAATCGTCGGAGCTGACCGGGAACAGGCCGGCATAGACCTGCGGCTGGATGCGTTTGAAGCCAGGCAGCACTTCAACGTCCGGCGTGGTGCTCAGGGTCAGGGTGTCACCTACCGGTGCACCGTGAATGTCCTTGATACCGGCGATGATGAAGCCTACTTCGCCGGCTTTCAGATCGGCAGTCGCGCTGTGCTTGGGGTTGAACACACCGACGCTGTCCACCAGGTGGATCTTGCCGGTGGACTTTACCAGGATCTTGTCGCCTTTCCTGACCCGGCCATGGCGCACGCGCACCAGGGACACGACGCCCAGATAGTTGTCGAACCAGGAGTCGATGATCAACGCCTGCAACGGGTCTTCGATATTGCCGGTCGGAGCCGGAATGGTCTGGACCAGACGCTCCAGCACTTCGTCGACGCCCATGCCGCTCTTTGCGCTGCATGCGACAGCGTCGGTGGCATCGATACCGATGATTTTCTCGATCTCTTCCTTGACGCGGTCCGGATCGGCCTGCGGCAAGTCCATTTTGTTCAGCACCGGCATGACCTCAAGGCCCTGCTCGATAGCGGTATAGCAGTTGGCGACGGATTGCGCCTCCACGCCCTGACCGGCGTCGACGACCAGCAAGGCACCCTCGCACGCCGCCAGGGAACGGCTGACTTCATAGGTGAAGTCCACGTGACCGGGGGTGTCGATGAAGTTGAGCTGGTAGGTCTTGCCGTCTTTGGCCGTGTAATACAGCGTAACGCTATGGGCCTTGATGGTGATCCCGCGCTCGCGCTCAAGGTCCATGGAGTCAAGCACCTGCGCTTCCATTTCGCGCTCGGTCAAGCCGCCGCACATCTGGATAAAGCGGTCGGCCAGCGTCGACTTGCCATGGTCAATGTGGGCGATGATGGAGAAATTGCGGATATGACTCAAATCACTCACGGATCAACACTCAAAAGGTTGCAGGCAGATTGCCCGCCGAAAAATAGCCGGGAATTGTACCTGAAGGAAGACTGGGGCGTCACGTCAAGTGGCGACGCTGCGTGTCGGGATTCAGGCGACAAGCACAAAAAAGGGCGGTCGCGCCGCCCTTTTCCGTACCTGTTACTCCGGCGAGTGTTATTCAGCCAGTTTGAAGGTGATGAAGCTTGCACGGCCCTGACGCAGAACGCGCATGGACACAGAGCGATTCTTCGGAAGATCCTTGGCGATATCGGTGAAGTTCTTCGCCGACGCAATGGACTGGTTGTTCAGGTGAGTGATGACATCACCCGGCTGCAGACCGATCAAGGCCGCAGGACCATCCTGAACATCCTTGATGACCACGCCCCCCTTGAGTTCCAAGGTTTTCTTCTGCTCGGCGGTCAGGTCAACCACGGAAACACCCAGGCGGTTACTGTTGCGCTCGACGCCGGGCGCCGAATCACCCATTTCCTGGCCTTCTTCCGGCAGTGCGCCAACGGTCACGGTCAGGGTCTTGCGCTTGCCGTCACGGATTACTTCCAGGTCGGCCTTGGTGCCGTCCTTGAGGTTACCGATCAGGTGCGGCAAGTCGGCCGACATGACGATAGGCTGGCCGTTGGCGCTAAGAATCACGTCACCGACCTGCAGGCCACCCTTGGCCGCCGGACCATCTTCCAGGACCTGGGCAACCAGGGCACCGGCAGGCTTGTCCAGACCGAAGGACTCAGCCAGGTCTTTGCTGACTTCCTGAATCACCACACCCAGCCAACCGCGATTGACCTTGCCGCTGGCCTTGAGCTGATTGGCCACATCCATTGCCACGTCGATCGGAATCGCGAACGACAAGCCCATGAAGCCGCCGGAACGGGTGAAGATCTGCGAGTTGATACCGACGACTTCTCCCGCCATGTTGAACAGCGGACCACCGGAGTTACCGGGGTTGATCGCCACGTCGGTCTGGATGAACGGTACATAGGTGTCGTTCGGCAGGCTGCGGCCCTTGGCGCTGACGATACCTTTGGTCGCAGAATGGTCGAAGCCGAAAGGCGAGCCAATGGCCAGTACCCACTCCCCGACTTTCAGCTTGTCGGAATTGCCCAGCTTGACGGTAGGCAGGTCCTTGCCGTCGATTTTCAGCACGGCTACGTCAGTGCGCGGGTCGGTGCCGACCAGTTTGGCCTTCAACTCGTTACGGTCGGACAGGCGCACGATGATCTCATCGGCACCGTCGATTACGTGGTTATTGGTCAGAATGTAACCATCTGCCGAGATAATGAAGCCCGAACCCAGGGACTGCGCCTCGCGCTGACGATCACCACCCCCGCCTTTGCCGGGAGCACGGGAGCCTGGCGGCATGCTGCGTTCGAGGAACTCACGGAGCATCGGCGGCAGGCCTTCAAGATCCGGCTGATTACCGGCGACCGAGCGCTGTGGCATTTTCTGACGGGTACTGATGTTTACAACCGCAGGCGAGGCCTGCTCCACCAGACTGGTGAAGTCCGGCAAGGCTTCTGCCTGGGCAGCGGCTACCTGCCCCAGCATCAGCAGGGCAGCAACCAGGGAAAGGTAAGATTTCAAGCGTGGTATCGACATACGGCTCCCGTTCACAACGAGGATAAGTAAGCAGTACGGACTGTAGAAGATATCCGGCAGATATCCCCTTCAGTCCGTTGAATAGACCCGAAAACAACAAAGGCCAGAGCTGCGAAGCTATGACCTATAGAAGAAAAATTCTTACGATTTTGCAACGTGAAAACATCTCCAGACATTTCAGCGTGTCGGCCCCAGGCCCTGCAAACGCTTGCCTGACGGCCACACAAGGCCAAGATGAAACCTTTTACATCTTGACCTTTCACGCCCACGTCCCGGTTATTTCTTAACCGGTTCATCGGCACTGCGCATCGACAGCGCGACGCGTTCTGCCGTGCCCAAGGGAATCTCGCCCACCACTGTGACCATTACGTCGCCCTTGGGCGTGGTCAGGCGACGAGAAACAGCTACCGTCGGTCCAAGCTGGGTACGGATATCCGTGACTGCGGCACCACTCAATGCTTCGATGAATACCGAAAAACGCGCCAGACCATCATCGTACATCATGCTGGTGACGGTGGATTTGGTCGCGGGTTCCTTGCGCACCGAGCTGTTGGTCAGTTCAAAGCCTGGCGGCAGCCAGTCCGAGCGCCAGGCCAGAGGCTTGTCTGACGTCGCGGCGCGCGCCCTGGCGGCGTCAACGGGCTTGCAATCGGCACTGGCCTGCAGCATCGCGTCGGTAGGCGTATCAAAGGTATTGAGGCCGGTGAACTGGAAACGCTCCAGCAACTGGCCCTTGTCACCCAGCAGCAGTGACTTGAGCAATAGGCCGGTCTCGTTATCGATGTGCAACTCGATACCGTAACGATGCGGATCCTTGGGTGTCAGCGTGACGATGGTTGCCGGACGGGCAGCCACTCGCGACGTTCCGGCGACCTTGAGGTCGTACCAGTTCGCCAGCTTCTTGGCATCCAGGCCATGGGCGGGAGAATCGGGCAGATTACTCACGCCATCAGCCAGCGTGCCGCTGACGCATTGAGTCACGCCATCGACACGCAGGAGTTCTTGCGCAGAGCCATCCAGTTGCAGCACGTGCTCACGGACCTTGCCGTCAGCGACGCGATGCCATATCCGATGGCTGGAGAAGCTGCCATTGCGCTCGTAGACGAACGTACCCTGGAAGCTCTGCTGCTGCTCGGCTTGCGCAAGACGCTTGAGCATGTCCTGCGCATCATCGGCATGTGCTGGGAGGACCAGCCATCCACTGAACAGCAAAGGCAATAGACGGATGGCTTGCATGATCCTCCTTAACGGTTTTCCAGACTGGCCGCACGTGCATAAGGCAGGGCGCTTTCAGTACCCTTCAACGCTGCTTGCTGAGCATGCTGGCGCAGGTAGCCTGGCAGACGCTGATCCTGCCAACCGGCCTGACCCTGCATCACACCATTGACCATCGGGCCACTGGCTTGCTCGGAGCTTTCAGTGTAGCCAGCCAGTACGGCCGGGCCTTTGACTTGTGGAACCGACAGGTTGGCAGGCTGTGGAGCCTGTTGTGCCAACTGTGCACCAGCGATGTCGTCATGATTGTACAGACGAACACCCGCCAGGACGGCAACGGTAACCGAAGCGGCTACGGCCAGGCGACCCAGGGTACGCCAAGGGCCACGACCGGGCTTGAGCGGGCTGACTTCATCGGCGATAGCGGCAGATACAGCTGCCGAAATATCCAGATGAGGAACCAGCAGCTCCTTGTGCATGGCTGCACGAGCCAGCTGATAACGCGACCATGTGGCCCGTGTATCCGCATCGTTGATGGCACTCAGTACCCGACGTAATTCCAATTCGTCCGCTTCGTTATCCATCACCGCGGACAGCGATTCCTGCAGGGCTTCACGACTCATGGCGGTTTCCTCTCTTGGCTATCGCCGCTGTCTCAGGTTTCCTGCAACAAAGGTTGCAGGGCTTTATCGATGGCTTCCCGAGCGCGAAATATGCGAGAGCGCACGGTACCCACCGGACATTCCATGACGCTGGCAATGTCCTCATAACTCAGACCATCGAATTCGCGCAAAGTTAACGCCGTACGCAAATCTTCTGGTAATAACTGGATAGTTCGATGGACAGTGCCCTCGATCTCATCCCGTAACAATGACCGCTCCGGTGACTCGATGTCCTTGAGGCCATGATCGCCGTCGTAGAACTCCGCGTCTTCAGACCGTACATCGCTATCCGGCGGCCGCCGACCGCGCGACACCAGATAGTTCTTCGCCGTGTTGATGGCGATACGGTACAGCCATGTATAGAAGGCGCTGTCACCGCGAAAATTTCCAAGTGCACGGTAGGCCTTGATAAAGGCCTCTTGTGCAACGTCCTGGGCTTCATGGGTGTCGTGCACAAACCGCACGATCAACCCGAGAATCTTGTGCTGGTATTTCAGCACGAGCAGATCAAACGCTCGCTTGTCACCGCGCTGTACGCGCTCGACCAGCTGCTGATCCTCTTCCTGGGTTAGCATGAACACTCCTCATTGAGCTTGAAGGAGTATTGCCTCAGCGATTGTTCAGGCTTGCAAACATAGACTCGGGCTCTTGGCAAAAGTTCTCCCCCTTCAAGCAAGTTTCCTGCGGACACTGATTTGGCCTGCACGAAAAACGCAGCTCGACCTAGGTCGGCTGCGTCAATAATCTTGTCGTCGAATTCGCCGGCGGTGGCTGCTTTCGAGCTCCGCGTAAAGCCGACGCTGTCCCTTTATAGGCAACCGTCTATTGAACGTGGGCACTCACGAAAAGTTCCCATGTTTTGCAGTCAGTCGTAAAAACTCAGCTGACCACCCGGACTACTCCCAGGTCATCACACGACACCAGCACTTTTCTCCTCCGGAAAAACAATATGCAGGGCGTGCCTGACTGGCGCACAATCCGAGCCCGCTGTGGCCTCACAATGCCAATAAAGCGCAGCTATTGTGCCGGTCCACCCCTACATATACTAGTGGCCGCGACTCGCGGAAATAAGAAATGAGCCAACATTTTCAGCACGACGTTCTAGTCATTGGCAGCGGTGCAGCAGGCCTCAGCCTGGCCCTGACGCTGCCGGGCCATTTGCGTGTCGCGGTATTGAGCAAGGGCGACCTCGCCAACGGCTCGACGTTCTGGGCCCAGGGCGGCGTTGCAGCGGTGCTGGACAACGCTGACACCGTGCAATCCCACGTCGAGGACACCCTCAACGCCGGTGGCGGCCTGTGCAATGAAGAAGCGGTGCGATTCACCGTCGAGCACAGCCGCGAAGCCATCCAGTGGCTGATCGACCAGGGCGTGCCCTTCACCCGGGACGACCAGTCCACGGTAGAAGACGGCGGCTTCGAGTTTCACCTGACCCGCGAGGGCGGCCACAGTCATCGACGCATCATTCACGCCGCTGATGCCACAGGTGCTGCGATCTTCAAAACCCTGCTGGCTCAGGCCCACACGCGGCCTAATATCGAATTGCTGGAACAGCGCGTCGCCGTCGATCTGATAACTGAGCGCCGCCTGGGGCTGGAAGGCGAGCGCTGCCTCGGTGCCTATGTTCTAAACCGTACCAGCGGCGAAGTCGACACCTATGGCGCGCGTTTCGTGGTGCTGGCCTCCGGTGGCGCGGCAAAAGTCTACCTCTATACCAGTAACCCGGACGGTGCCTGCGGCGACGGCATCGCTATGGCCTGGCGCTCCGGCTGCCGGGTGGCCAACCTGGAGTTCAACCAGTTCCACCCGACCTGTCTGTATCACCCCCAGGCCAAGAGCTTCCTGATCACCGAAGCCCTTCGTGGTGAAGGCGCATATCTGAAGCTGCCCAATGGCGAACGTTTCATGCAGCGCTTCGACCCCCGCGCCGAACTGGCCCCCCGGGACATCGTCGCCCGGGCCATCGACCACGAGATGAAGCGCCTGGGCATCGACTGTGTGTACCTGGATATCAGCCACAAGCCCGCCGAATTCATCAAGAGCCATTTCCCGACGGTGTATGAACGCTGCCTTGAATTCTCCATCGACATCACCCGCCAACCGATTCCGGTGGTGCCAGCCGCGCACTACACCTGTGGCGGCGTGGTAGTGGACAGCCATGGTCGTACCGACGTACCGGGCCTCTACGCCATTGGCGAGACCAGTTTCACCGGCCTGCATGGCGCCAATCGCATGGCCAGCAACTCCCTGCTGGAATGCTTCGTCTATGCCCGCTCCGCCGCCACCGACATCATCGGCCAGCTGTCGAGCGTCGAAGTGCCGCAAAGCCTGCCGGGCTGGGATGCCAGCCAGGTCACAGACTCCGACGAAGACGTGATCATCGCGCACAACTGGGACGAACTGCGGCGCTTCATGTGGGACTACGTCGGCATCGTGCGCACCAACAAGCGCCTGCAGCGCGCCCAGCACCGGGTACGCCTGCTGCTGGACGAGATTGACGAGTTCTACAGCAACTACAAGGTCAGCCGCGACCTGATCGAGCTGCGCAATCTGGCACAAGTGGCCGAGCTGATGATTCAGTCAGCCATGGAACGCAAGGAATCGCGCGGTCTGCATTACACCCTGGACTATCCGGACATGCTGCCCGAAGCGCTGGACACTATCCTGGTGCCGCCCACCTTCGCCGGCTGAACTTCAAACGCAGCCGCAGGCGCCGGTGCTCATCCGGCGCCAGGGCATCGGCCGGGATACACACACTGCGCACCCGTCCCCTGCCTGCCAGGCGGAATCGCAAGACAACCAGTAAAGGCAGGGCCAGGCTGTCGCGACGTAATTGCACCGGCCGCCAGCCCCGTTCTGCACTCCACAGCTGCCAGCCATCAGGATCGCGGCGCAGGCCGGTAAATGCCGCCGGACTGCTGAACACGATCGCTCGCGGGATCATATAAGCAGCATGCAGCAGGCAGGCGAACGCCCCGAGCACCAGGGCCCGGGGTGGAATATCAAGCCAGCACAGGGAAAAAAGCGCCAGGCACTGAGCGCCCAGATAGGCCGTCAGCAACCACCGCGAGGCGCGCCAACGGCACTGGAAGTGGTCACGTCGGCTGGACACGATCCAGAATCATGCGAACCATGCGCTGCAGCTCGGCGTCTTCCGACTCAGCGCGCTGCATGAACCAGCCGAACATATCCTGGTCTTCACAGGTCAACAGACGACGATACAGATCGCGATCGACATCATTGAGGTTCGGATAGACTTCGCGGACAAAAGGCACCAGCAGGCAATCCAGTTCGAGCATGCCGCGGCGGCTGTGCCAGTAAAGGCGATTGAGTTCGACGTCTTCGACCATGGAGGGGCTCCTCAAAATAGGTCGCGAGTATACAGCCGCACGACGCTCGCGCGAATGGCCCAATGGTCGCAGCAGTTTTCATGTACCCATAATCAACACTCGGCACTATGATGTGTCCCAGACTTTTTTCCTGCGACGAACCATGGCCGACTCAGCTTTCTTCTGCCCGCTTTCCCACGAAGGGGTTCTTGCCGTTCGCGGCGTGGACGCCAGTAAATTCCTGCAAGGCCAATTGACCTGCAATATGGACTACCTGAGCGACGCCAAGGCGACCCTCGGTGCCCGTTGCACGCAGAAAGGCCGTATGCAGTCCAGCTTCCGCATTCTGCTGCAAGGCGACGGCTGCCTGCTGGCCATGGCCAGCGAACTGCTCGAGGCGCAACTGGCCGACCTGAAAAAATATGCGGTGTTCTCCAAATCAAAACTGACCGACGAAAGTGCCGCCTGGGCTCGTTTCGGCGTTCAGGATGGTGATGGCGCCCTGGTCAGCCTGGGTCTGGAACTGCCTCACGACACCGACGCCGTCACCCGCACCCATGATCTGATCGCGATTCGCGTCTCACCCAACCGCACCGAACTCTGGGTACCGGCTGAACAGGCCGCCGAGGTGCAATCGCGCCTGGCCGCGCAGTTGGCCGAGGGCCCGCTCAACGACTGGCTGCTGGGGCAGATTCGCGCCGGGATCGGCCAGGTGTTCGGCCAGACCCGGGAAGAATTCATTCCGCAGATGATCAACCTGCAGGCCATCGGCGGCGTCAGCTTCAAGAAAGGCTGCTACACCGGCCAGGAAATCGTCGCGCGCATGCAGTACCTGGGCAAGCTCAAGCGCCGCCTGTACCGGCTGTCTCTGGAGGGGAGCGACTTGCCAGCACCAGGCGCGGCACTGTTTTCGCCGGTACATGCCAGCTCGGTGGGCAACGTGGTCATCGCAGCGCAGGGCGAGCAAGGTATCGAATTGCTGGCCGTACTCCAGGCCGATGCTGTGGAGAATGGTGATATCCGTCTCAACGCCGCCGACGGCCCGGCATTACACTTGAACGAGCTGCCATACACTCTGGACAGCAAACTCGAAACCCAGCGTTAAGCCAGCCATGGCCCCTGCCCGCCCCTGTCAGAGATCGGCGGGCATCTCACCACCCCAATGCCCAAGAGATGCAAGATGAGCAAGATGGCTGACGAGGTGCAGAGAAATTTGATCAAGGCCATCGATAGAGATGCCTTGTTCCTGCCGACCTTGCCTGAAGTAGCACTGAAGATCCGCCTTGCCGCAGAAGATACGGAAATCAGCGTCGCCGCCTTGAGTAAAGTCATTGGCAGCGATACCGCGTTGTCGGCGCGCCTGATCAAGGTTGTAAACAGTCCGCTGCTGCGCCCCAATTTCGAAGTCAGCGATGTCAATACCGCGATTACCCGGCTGGGGGTCAACTACACCTGTAATCTGGCCATCGGTCTGGTGGTGGAGCAGATGTTCCACGCCAAGTCCGGGGTGATCGAGCAGAAAATGCGGGACATCTGGAAACAGAGCCTGCAAGTGGCGGGTATCAGCTATTCACTGTGCCTGAACATTCTCAATCTCAAGCCGGATCAGGCGACACTGGCCGGCCTGATTCATCTGATCGGCGTGCTGCCGATCCTGACCTATGCCGAAGACCATTTCGAACTGCTGTCCGACCCGGTCAGCCTGAATCACGTGATCGAACGCATTCACCCGATCATCGGCGAGCGCCTGCTGCGTTCCTGGGACTTCCCCGAACATCTCGCCATGGTCCCCACGCAATACCAGAATTTCGAACGGGTTTCGGCCAGAGCCGACTATATCGATCTGGTCCAGGTCGCGACGGTGCATACCTATCGCGACACCGGGCACCCGTTCAGCCAGATTGACATCACCAGCCTGCCTGCCTTCCATGCGCTGCATCTGGACCTGGCCGGAGGCAAGCTGGCGGCGGAGATGGATGAAGCCAAGGTCATGCTCTACTGATCACACCGAGTCAGGTCAGGGCGCGGCGACGAAACTGACCCGCACCTTCAGTCCCTGTTGCTCGCCATCGTGCAGACTGATCTGAGCCAGATGCGCCCGGCAGATTTCCCCGACAATGGCCAACCCCAGGCCCGACCCGGCGCTCTGCGGGTTGCGCCGATAAAAACGCTCGAACACCCGCGCACGGTCGGCTTCCGGAATACCAGGGCCATCGTCCTCCACTTCGAGAATCCCGGGTGCATAGACCCGCAGAATCACATTACCCCCCACCGGCGTGTGTGCCAGGGCATTATCAATCAGGTTGCTCAGCAGCTCATTGAGTAGCGTCGGCTCGCCCCGCAGCCACACCGGTTCGTCGGCCTCCAGCGCCAGGGACACGCCGCGACCATAGGCCAGGGGTGCCATGGCCATGCCCAGTTCACGGGCCAGCTGGGACAGATCCAGACTCTGCGCGCCGCCCTCGGCAATCGCCCGTGCACCATTTTCGATGCGCGCCAGCGACAACAGCTGATTGGCCAGATGAGTCAGGCGATCGGTACCCTGGGCGGCGGCTTCCAGGGTCGAGCGCCAATGGCTCGGCTCCGGATCGCGCAAACCCAGTTCGACCCGTGCCTTGAGCGCGGCCAAGGGTGTGCGCAACTCATGAGAGGCATCGGCGATGAACTGCCCCTGCCGTTCGAATTGCACGCGCAGGCGCTCGGTAAAGTGGTTCAGCGCGCTGACCAACGGTCGTAATTCGTGCTGCACCTCGACCATGGGCAGGGCGCGCAGGTCATCCGGTTGGCGCTCTTCAACGGCGGTACGAATTCGTTCGAGTGGTCGCAACGCCGCGCTGACGGTAAACCAGACCAGCAACAATGCTCCTGCGCCGAGCATGCCCAGGCGCAACAGGGTATCAGCCATCAGGCTGCGGGCCATCTTCACTCGCGCCTCCTCAGTTTCCGCGACCCGGATCTCCGCCATGCCCTGCATGTCCGGCTCGCTGACCGGCTTGAGCAGGCTGACCACGCGCACGTCCTGGCCCTGATAGCGGGCGCTGTAGAAACTGGCCAGGGCCGGGTAATCGTCGGTGCGCAGGGTGCCCGGCGGCGGAGCTGGCAGGTTTTCGTAGCCGGAAATCAGCTTTTTATTGATGTCGTTGACCTGGTAGTAAATCCGCCCTTCGCTGTCGTAGGCAAAGGTATCCAGGGCAATGTAGGGTACGTCGGCACTCAGGGTGCCATCGCGTTGCGAGACCCCGGCGGCGATGGTTCGGGCCGAGGCGAGCAGAGTGCGGTCATAGGCAGTGTCGGCGGCTTCACGACCATTCCAGTAAGCGCTCAAGCCACTGGCCAGCATCAACACCGTCAACAACAGGCCCAGGTTCCACAGCAACCGCCAGCGCAGACTGTCCTGATTAAGCATCGCGACTTTCCAGCAAATAACCGAGGCCGCGGAAGGTCACGATGGCAATAGGCTGACCGTCGAGTTTCTTGCGCAGGCGATGGATATAAATCTCGATGGCATCGGCGCTGGCCTCTTCATCCAGGCCGAATACCTGGGCCGCCAGTTGCTCCTTGCTCATCACCCGCCCCGGCCGGGCGATCAACGCCTCCAGAACCGACTGCTCACGGGAGGTCAGGGTCAGCAATTCATCGCTCAGGGTGAAACGCCGGGTGTCCAGGTCATAGACCAGCACGCCGCAACGCTGCTGCCGCTCGCCACCGAGAACGCTACGTCGCAACAGAGCCTTGACCCGGGCCTCCAGCTCGGACAGCTCGAACGGCTTGGCCAGGTAATCGTCGGCGCCCAGGTTCAGGCCATGGACCCGATCCTTGACGTCGCTGCGCGCGGTCAGCATCAGCACCGGCAGGTTCTGGCCACGGCTGCGCAGGCGGGCGAGCACCTCGAAACCGTCCAGGCGCGGCAGGCCGACATCGAGAATCGCCACGGCATATTGTTCACTGCTCAAGGCCAGATCGGCGGCGACGCCATCGTGCAGCACATCGACGGTCAGGCCGGCGCCCTTGAGCGCCTGGGCCACGCTGTCGGCCAGTTGCAGATGGTCTTCGACGAGAAGAACACGCATCGACGTCTCCTGTTTTATAGGGTTGTAGGGGGAGATGGTGGCGGAGTTTACAGCCGAGCCCCGGCCTGTGAAGCCCTGCGGTAAGTAAAAGCGGATTCAGGGCGATTGCAAGGTAACTGAAAGGTTTGCGAAAGCTTCGCCGCTTAACATGAAGAAACAGAAGGTGCCGCAGATGCGCTTTCGTTAATAAAAACAATAAACGGAGTTATCAAATGATGCAGATCCTGCAATCTCGTCCCCGCTCATCCGTGCCAACCTCATGCCTTGCGCGCCTCATTCAGACCGCCACCCTGGCCGCCGGCTGCCTGCTGGTCGCGACTCAGCTGTCCGCTGCCGAACCCAAACGTCCTGAATGCATTGCCCCGGCTGCCCCTGGTGGCGGCTTCGACCTGACCTGCAAGCTGGCGCAAAGCGCACTGGTCAACGAGAAAATCCTGACCAAGCCCATGCGTGTGACCTACATGCCCGGCGGCGTCGGTGCCGTGGCCTATAACGCCGTGGTCGCCCAGCGCCCGGCCGATGCCGGTACCCTGGTCGCCTGGTCCAGCGGTTCGCTGCTCAACCTGGCCCAGGGCAAGTTCGGTCGTTTCGATGAAAACGCCGTACGCTGGCTGGCCGCCGTCGGCACCAGCTATGGCGCCATCGCAGTGAAAAGCGACTCGCCGTACAAAAACCTCGACGATCTGGTCAAGGCCCTCAAGGCCGACCCGAGCAAAGTCGTGATCGGCTCCGGCGGCACCGTCGGCAGCCAGGACTGGATGCAGACCGCACTGATCGCCAAGGCCGCAGGAATCAACCCGCGTGACCTGCGCTACGTCGCCCTGGAAGGCGGCGGTGAAATCGTCACTGCCCTGCTCGGTGGTCACATCCAGGTCGGCAGCACAGACATTTCCGACTCCATGCCGCACATTCTCAGTGGTGACATGCGCCTGCTGGCCGTGTTCTCCGAGAAACGCCTGGAAGAGCCGGAAATGAAGAATATTCCTACCGCCAGGGAACAGGGCTACGACATCGTCTGGCCTGTAGTACGCGGCTTCTACCTCGGCCCGAAAGTGACCGACGAAGAGTACGACTGGTGGAAGGCATCGTTCGACAAGCTGTTGGCTTCGGAAGATTTCGCCAAGCTGCGCGACCAGCGTGAATTGTTCCCTTTCGCCATGACCGGCCAGGAACTGGACACCTACGTCAAGAAGCAGGTCGCCGAGTACAAGAGCCTGGCCAAGGAATTTGGTCTGATCCAATAACGGCGCAGAACCCTGGTGGAACCGGCCTTAGCCGGGAAGACGCATTCCCGGCTGAAGCCGGTCCCACATGAGTGTTTATTTTGCGACAGCGCGGCGGTTCATACTGCGCAACGGAGTCCCCATGGTCCTGCAAAGAATCTTCACCGGCGCCCTGCTGCTGGTGTGCATTGCCCTGGCCGTCATGGCCTGGCCCTATAAAGCGTCGTTTTCCTACGAACCCGTCGGCCCGCGGGCCTTCCCCCTGCTGATGCTCGGGCTGATGGGCCTGGCGCTGCTGTACCAACTGATTCGCCCTACGCCCATCGTCCATAGTGAAGACGAGCCTGCGCTGGACCGCGAGACCCTGAGCAAGATCGGCATCTGTGTCGTCCTGTTGCTGGTTTTCGCCGGCCTGTTCGAACCCCTGGGCTTCATTCTCAGCAGCATCCTGATCGGCATTCCCATGGCCCGCCTGTATGGCGGCAAATGGCTGGCGAGTACAGTCGTGGTGATCTTCATGAGCATCGCCCTGTACCTGCTGTTCGACAAAGCCATGGATGTTCCATTGCCCCTGGGCGTGCTCGAATTCCTGGAGAATTAATGTGGATACTTTCGGCTATCTCGGCCAAGGCTTCGGCGTTGCGCTGACCCCTTACAACCTCATCACCGCCCTGTGCGGCACCCTGATCGGTACGGTGGTCGGCCTGCTGCCGGGCCTGGGCCCGATCAACGGCGTCGCCCTGCTGATCCCCATCGCCTTCGCCCTCGGCCTGCCGCCAGAGTCGGCGTTGATCCTGCTGTCAGCGGTCTACCTTGGTTGCGAATACGGCGGGCGGATCAGCTCGATCCTGCTGAACATTCCCGGCGAAGCTTCGACAGTCATGACGACTCTGGACGGCTATCCCATGGCTCGTCAGGGCCTGGCAGGCGTAGCGCTGTCGTTGTCGGCCTGGAGCTCGTTCATCGGCGCGCTGATCGCCACCTGCGGTATGGTCCTGTTCGCGCCATTGCTGGCGAAATGGGCGATTGCCTTCGGTCCGGCGGAATACTTCGTACTGATGGTGTTCGCCATTGTCTGCCTCGGCGGCATGGCCGGTAACCGTCCGCTGAAGACCTTCATCGCGGCGTTGATCGGCCTGTTCCTGTCGAGTATCGGCATCGATGCCAACAGCGGTGTCTACCGCTTCACCGGTGACAGCGTGCACCTGGCTGACGGTATTCAATTCGTCGTCCTGGTACTGGGCCTGTTCTCCATCAGCGAAATTCTCCTGCTGCTGGAGAAAACCCATCACGGCCAGGAGGCGGTCAAAGCCACCGGGCGCATGATGTTCAACATCAAGGAAGCGTCTTCGGTATTTGTGGTCAACCTGCGCTGCGGCCTGCTCGGCTTCATCATGGGCGTACTGCCGGGTGCCGGCGCGACCCTGGCCAGTGCCGTGGCCTACATGACCGAGAAACGCCTGGCGGGCAAATCCGGCAAGTTCGGCCAGGGCGACATGCGCGGCCTCGCCGCTCCGGAAACGGCCATTGGCGGCGCAGCTTGCGGTGCCCTGGTGCCGATGTTGACTCTCGGCGTGCCAGGTTCCGGCACCACGGCAGTGATGATCGGCGCCCTGTCGCTGTACAACATCACCCCTGGCCCGATGTTGTTCCAGCAGCAACCGGATATCGTCTGGGGCCTGATCGCCTCGCTGTTCATCGCCAACGTCATGCTGGTGATCCTCAATATCCCGATGATCCGCGTGTTCACTCGCATCCTCGCGGTGCCGAACTGGGCACTGGTGCCGGTCATCGCGATCATCACCGGGATCGGCGTCTACGCCGTGCACGCCACCACCTTCGATCTGTTCATGATGGTCGGCATCGGTATCTTCGGTTACATCCTGCGCAAGCTGGACTTCCCGCTGTCGCCAATTCTGCTGGGCTTTATCCTCGGCGGCCTGATGGAACAGAACCTGCGTCGCGCGCTGTCGATCTCCAACGGCGCCCTGGAGATTCTCTGGTCCAGCCCGATCACCCTGAGCGTCTGGGTGCTGACGGCCATCATGCTGCTAATGCCAGTGGTGCGTATCTGGCGCATGCGTTCGGCAAGGGCTGCTGACGCATTGAAAAATGTCTGACAGGCCACTCAAACTCTGGCTGGCCACCCCGCTGGTCGGCCTGGTTGGCGGTTATCTTGCCAGCCAGGTCGGCTGGCCATTGCCCTGGATGATCGGCTCGCTGCTGGCAATCATCCTGGTACGTTGCCTGACCCCCTGGCAACTGGCGGAAATCCCCGGCGGCCGTAAATGCGGACAATGGATTGTCGGCATCGGTATCGGCCTGCACTTCACTCCGGTGGTGATGGAACAAGTACTGGCCCACTTCGGCCTGATCTTCTTTGGCGCGTTGGTGACCAGTGTTTCCAGCGTGGTCGGCGTCTGGCTGATGCGCCGTACCGGTGAAGACCGCGCCACCGCGTTCTTTTCCAGCATGCCTGGCGGCTCGGGGGAGATGGTCAACCTCGGCGCACGCAATGGCGCACAACTAAGCAGCGTCGCCGCCGCCCAGAGCCTGCGGGTACTGGCTGTGGTCCTGTGCGTCCCGGCCATCTTCAAATACCTGCTGGGCAATGGCGCACCGAACGCGCAGACGGGCACGGTAGATTGGGCCTGGCTCATGCTGCTGTTCCCGGCAGGCGCCTTGCTGGCGTGGGGCTGGCAACGCCTGAAACAACCCAACCCCTGGCTGTTCGGCCCATTGCTGCTCAGCGCTGCGGTCAGCATTGCCTGGAACCTGCACATCGCCCTGCCACACGGCGGCAGCCAGATTGGCCAATGGCTGATCGGCAGCGGCCTGGGCTGTCACTTCAACCGCTCGTTCTTCCGCCGTGCGCCATCGTTCATGGCGCGCACCCTGCTGGGTACCGCCCTGACCATGATCATCGCCGCCCTCGCCGCCCTGGCCCTCAGCGCCATGACCCATCTGGACCTGCGCTCGCTGACCCTGGGCATGATGCCCGGCGGTATTGCCGAAATGAGCCTGACGGCGGAGGTACTGCAACTGTCGGTGCCACTGGTGACGGCAATGCAGGTCATGCGTCTGCTGTTCGTGCTGTTTCTGGCAGAACCGTTGTTTCGTTACTGGGACCGCAATCCGCATTGAAATCCGCCAGACAGTAAAGCGTCGAAGACTCTCGACACAGTCTTCGACGCTGGTTGTCGTCGATCAGATTTCTTTAAATGAACACGCTCCGTCAACTTTGCTGGTGCACTCAAACGTCACAATTCCGAAGCCCGACTCATATCGCTTCCATTGCGCCTTGTTCACCAACTCGACATAGCGATCTTTCTGTTCTGGGCGATAACGAAGGTCTACATGATCACCACTCTCGGTCAGATAGGCACACTTATTCATCAGGCCTTTGGACTCATCGTCGCTCACCGGATAGAATGTACCAATTTCAAAGGACTTTATCGCCGTCGGCTTCCCAACCGACGACACCCCCAGCCATTCACCTTCGCCGCTCTGCGTCGACGCCGAGTAAATCCCCTGTTCATGCTTTATCGCCCCAACAGAGGGACAATACTCAACTGCAGAACCCCAACTCGACATGGAAACAAACGACAACGCCACAACAGCAAGAACTTTAATCTTCATAGAAACTTCCACCAAAAAATAGGCTTTTTAATATTCGCAAGACCATGACAACATTTACGAATGTTTTTGCCCTGACGAATAAACCCGATAGTAGATAGCTCTTTAATTACTCACAACCGACAGGCTATGTAGTACCTTTCCCATAACGAAATAAAAAACATAGTTAGTTACACTAACCGACACTCAACAAGTAAAAAATCGAAACAGTGCCTTGCCATGCCCGTGGAAACACGGGTATGGCAAGGGGAAAATGACTGAATAAAACTGCGACAATTATTACAGCCGCTGCGATATGCACAGGCCGGTGCATTGACCTCACACCGGCGGCAAACGCCAGTCAATCGGCGTCATGCCGTTCTGCTCCAGATAAGTATTGGCCCGGCCGAAATGCCCGCAACCGAGAAAGCCCTTGTAGGCCGACAGCGGTGACGGGTGCACCGAGGTCAGGACCAGGTGCTTGGTGGCGTCGACCAGTTTGCGCTTGCCCTGGGCATGAGCGCCCCACAGCAGGAACACCAGATGCGGCTGGTGGGCGCTGACCACTTCGATCACCTTGTCGGTGAAATGCTGCCAGCCTCGACCGGCATGGGATGCGGCATTGGCGCGCTCGACAGTCAGAGTCGTATTGAGCATCAGCACGCCCTGATCGGCCCAGGATTGCAGGTGGCCGTGGTTGGGAATATCGATATTCAGGTCGCGCTTGAGCTCTTTATAGATATTGACCAGCGATGGCGGCGCAGGCACCCCCGGCTGTACCGAAAAGCACAGGCCATGGGCCTGGCCCGGGCCGTGATAGGGGTCCTGGCCGAGGATCACCACCTTGACCTGATCCAGCGGCGTGGAATTGAGGGCGTTGAAAATCAACGGCCCCGGCGGGTAGATCTCCTTGCCCGCAGCGTGCTCCTGGCGCAGAAACTCGCGCAACTCGGCCATGTAAGGTTTGTCGAACTCTTCACGCAGTGCTTGCTTCCAGCTGGGTTCGAGTTTGATACGGTCGTCGCTGGTCATGGTGGCATCCCTGAAACAATGGGCGCACCCTAGAAAACACAGGCGCCAATGTCAAATGCCCGGCAATAAAGCAGTCATTTCCTACACTCAGATGCAAATAGCCCATTCGCTTTCGGCTATCCGTATCGTTTCGATGAGGTCACGATGAATCTGCAATTCGAAGAAATACCCACCCAGGACGACGCCCGTATCGGCATCGCTACCCTGGACGCCGAGCCATCGCTCAATGCCCTGTCCCTGCCCATGCTGATCAGCCTTCAGGAACGCCTGGACCACTGGGCCGGCGATCCGCAAATCGTCTGCGTATTGCTGCGCGGCAATGGCACCAAGGCTTTCTGTGCCGGCGGCGATGTGCGCAGCCTGATCCAGGCCGGGCGCACTCATCCCGGCGAAGTGCCCCCCCTGGCCGCACACTTTTTCGCGACCGAATACCGTCTGGACTACAGCCTGCACACCTACCCCAAACCGCTGTTCTGCTGGGGCCACGGCTATGTATTGGGCGGCGGCATGGGCCTGCTGCAGGGCGCCAATGTGCGTATCGTTACCCCGAGCAGCCGCCTGGGCATGCCGGAAATCAGCATCGGTCTGTACCCGGACGTCGGCGCCAGTTGGTTCCTCTCGCGTCTGCCCGGCAAGCTCGGCCTGTTTCTCGGCCTGACCGGCGCCCTGATCAACGCCAGGGATGCCCTTGACCTGGGGCTGGCCGACCGCTTCATGCTCGACGAGCAACAGGACGCCCTGATCGACGGCCTGCAACAATTGAACTGGCAGGAACAGACCGATATCCAGCTCAACAGCCTGCTCAAGGCACTGCAACAGGAAGCCATCGGCCACCTGCCTGCTGCGCAATGGCTACCGCGCCGGGAGCGCCTGGATGAATGCCTGGACGTGGGTAACCTGCTCGGTGCATGGAATGCCATCAGCCTGCTGCAACACAGCGACGACCCGCTGCTGGTGAAGGCGGCGAAAACCCTGTTCGACGGCTGCCCGTTGACGGCTCATCTGGTCTGGGAACAAATCGCCCGGGCCCGCAACAAATCCCTGGCCGAAGTGCTGCAGATGGAATACGCCATGAGCCTCAACTGCTGCCGCCACCCGGAATTCGCCGAAGGCGTACGCGCGCGCCTGATCGACAAGGACCACAAGCCGCACTGGCACTGGCCGGATGTCGGCAGCGTGCCACTGGCGGTGATCGATGCGCATTTCAGCAAGGCATGGGAAGGACGACATCCATTGGCGGATTTGACGGAGTATTAACGAATACCCTGGCTTGAAGCGGACTGTGGAACCGGCTTTAGCCGGGAAGGCATCAGCACAGCCAATACAACCCCAGCGTCTGAAACAGCGTCTTCCCGGCTAAAGCCGGTCCCACAAAAATGAAAAGAGCTGAGGTCCGAAAACGCTCAGCTCAATTGATTATGCAGGCAACGGGGCTCAGCGATTGCCGCCCCCCGGCCCACCATGTCCACCCCGCCCCTGGTGCCCAGGGCCGTCGGACTCATGCCCGCGGCCGCTGTAGTTGTCATCGCGATTGGGCGATGGACGATATTGCGGCGGCGGAGGTGCTGGCGGGCGGCCAGGGTTGCCCTGGAAGTGTCCACCGCCTCCACCGCCTCCGCCCCAGTTACCGCCACCGCCACCACCGCCATTCCAGCCCCGATCAGGGCGCGGCTGATAGTAACGGGGTGGCGGGGGTGCCTGGTAATAACGCGGCCCCGGCGAGTAGTAGCGACGCGAAGGTTCTACGTAGATGCGCTCCTGCCGATAAGGGCTGTAATAGCCGCCGTCATAGACCGCGCCGCCATAGACGGGTTGAGAGTAGGTTTCGGATGGGTAGTAGCCGTCTGAGTAGCAACCGGCCAGAGACGAAGCCAGCAAGGCAATAAGCAAGGGTCGTCGATACATGGCGGCCTCCTGGACCGCGATAGAGCACACACCAGCGACGCTGGCGGGCGTTCGCCATAATCTGGCGGACATGAAATAAGACCGGCTAACTGCTATCAAGTGCCACTCACCTTAAACAAAGTTTAATAATTCCGACGACCTGCAACGGTGCGCACACGCACCATTTCAACGCAACCATCGCCCTTCTTCTTATTCTGACGATCCCGTCATAGCCCGGAAAACGGCGCTTGTAGCGACTTGGCACAACTCTCGCTTAGCCCTTGGTGTGCAGGAGTCAACACGCTTCGCGGCACCACAATTTGCAATAGCTGACTAGGGTTCCGGCTCGCTGACACAGCGGGTGACTGGTCCGAGAGTTGGCGACCTCCAGTAGAGGTTACACGGCGGGATAAAAGCCCGGGAGACAGGACACCTGTGGTGTCGCGTTGCTCCTGGCCGCCCCTTTTACTACTGGAGGTACTTCAATGCAAAAGTCCCGTCTGTTCAGCCTCATCACCGCTGGCGTCTTCGCCGCCGTCTGCCTGGGCGCCAATGCCGCCGCCAAGAAAGACTTCAATGTCTGCTGGACCATCTACGCCGGCTGGATGCCATGGGAATACGCAGGTACCCAGGGAATCGTCGATAAGTGGGCGAAGAAGTACGGCATCACCATCAAGGTCACCCAGCTCAACGACTACGTCGAGTCGATCAACCAGTACACCGCCGGCCAGTTCGATGGCTGCACCATGACCAACATGGACGCCCTGACCATCCCGGCCGCAGGCGGCGTGGACAGCACCGCGCTGGTGGTCAGCGACTTCTCCAACGGCAACGACGGCATCGTCATCAAGGGTAGCGGCAAGAAGGTCGCCGACTTGAAGGGCATGAACGTCAATCTGGTCGAGCTGTCGGTTTCCCACTACCTGCTGGCCCGGGCCCTGGACAGCGTCGATCTCACCGAGAAAGACCTGAAAGTGGTCAACACCTCCGACGCTGACATCTCTGCAGCCTTCAACACCGATGACGTCAAGGCCGTGACCACCTGGAATCCGATGCTGGCCGATATCAAGGCCAAGCCCGGTGTGACCGAAGTGTTCGACTCGAGCAAGATCCCTGGCGAGATCATGGACATGATGGTGGTCAACAGCGAAACCCTGAAAGACAACCCGGCCCTGGGCAAAGCCCTGACCGGTGCCTGGTTCGAAGTGGTCGCGCTGATGAACGCCAAGTCGGCTGACAGCAAGCTGGCCCTGGAACACATGGCCAAGGCCTCGGGCACTGACCTGGCCGGCTTCCAGTCGCAACTGGACACCACCAAGCTGTTCGCCACGCCGAAGGAAGCCCTGGAGTTCGCCAACAGCGAGCAATTGCCGAAAACCATGCGCAAAGTCGCCGATTTCTCCTTTGAACATGGCCTGCTCGGCCAGGGCGCCAAGGACTCCAGCGCCATCGGCATGTCCTTCGCCAAGGGTGTGATCGAGGGCGACAAGGCCAACGTCAAGCTGCACTTCGACCCTAGCTACGTGCAGATGGCCGCCGACGGCAAGCTGTAAACCGCGTCCCGGACAAAGGTCATTTCCATGCGTTTGATAAACCGCCGCCCGGATCGCGCCAGCCGTCTGATTCTGGTGATCCTGCCGTTTGCCCTGTTGCTGTTCGCCTATTTCATGGGCTCGGCCACCCGGCTGACGGAGAACCCCAACGACAAGCTGCTGCCCAGTGCCGTGCAAATGACCGATTCGATCAAGCGCATGGCCCTGGTCGCCGACACCCGTACAGGCGAGTACCTGCTGTGGGCCGACACCGCCTCCAGCCTGCAACGCCTGGCGATCGGCCTGGGAATCAGCGCGCTGCTGGGTTTGTGCCTGGGTATCGCCTCGGGGGTGCTGCCGCTGTTTGGCGCCCCCCTGTCGCCGTTGCTGACGGTGCTGTCCATGGTGCCACCGCTGGCGATCCTGCCGATCCTGTTCATTGTCTTTGGCCTGGGCGAGCTGTCCAAGGTGATGCTGATCGTCATCGGCATCACTCCGGTGCTGGCCCGTGATCTGGAACAAAGGGCGCGGGAAATCCCGGTGGAACTGCTGATCAAGGCGCAGACCCTTGGCGCCTCGACCTGGACCCTGATCCTGCGGGTGGTATTGCCGCAATTGCTGCCACGCCTGTTGATCGCCCTGCGTTTGGTATTGGGCTCGGCATGGCTGTTCCTGATCGCGGCCGAAGCCATTGCTTCCACCGATGGCCTGGGCTACCGGATCTTCCTGGTCCGGCGTTATCTGGCGATGGACGTGATCCTGCCGTACGTGGTGTGGATCACCCTGCTTGCCTGGCTGATGGACTGGGGCCTGAAACTGCTCACGCGCAAAGCCTTCCCTTGGTATGAGGGGGCACGGTCATGAGCTTTATTTCGGTCAATAACGTCTGGCAACAATATGACGATCAGGTGGTGCTCGAAGGCCTGAACCTGAGCGTGGCCGAGGGTGAGTTCTGCACCCTGGTCGGCGCTTCGGGCTGCGGCAAGTCAACCTTTCTGCGCCTGCTACTGGGTCAGGAAGTGCCGAGTCGCGGCAGCATTCTGCTCGACGGTCAGGCGTTGGCCAGCGAGCCGGACGCCAGCCGCGGCGTGGTCTTTCAGCGCTACTCGGTTTTTCCGCATCTGTCGGTGCTGGATAACGTCGCCCTGGGCCTGGAACTGCCCCGCTCGGCGCTGCTTGGCCGGTTGTTCGGCAGGGCCAAGCGCGAGGCGCGGGAACAGGCATCGCTGCTGCTGCACAAGGTCGGCCTCGGCCACGCCCTGGACAAGTACCCGACGCAACTGTCCGGCGGCATGCAACAGCGTCTGGCGATTGCCCAGGCACTGATCATGAAGCCACGGGTATTGCTGCTCGACGAACCCTTCGGCGCCCTCGACCCCGGTATCCGCAAGGACATGCACGCCCTGCTGCTGGATCTGTGGCGCGAAACCCGACTGACCGTGTTCATGGTCACCCACGACCTGTCCGAAGGTTTCAACCTCGGCACGCGCCTGATGGTGTTCGACAAGATTCGTCACGACCCTCACGCACCCGGCGCCTATGGCGCACGCATCACCTACGACATTCCCCTGAACACCGACCGCCGCGCCGCTCGTGCTGCGATCGAAGCCCTGCAAACGGCTTAAAGGACCTTACACATGACTGCATCAACCCCGCTCTTCCCCGTATTCGCCGAAGAACTGCTGCCCGGCGGCGGCCACCGTTCGTTCGTCCTCAAGCGCGGCGAACTGCTGCGCCTGACCGACCTCAACGGCAATGCCAATGTCAGCCTGACAATGCTCAACGCCCACGAAAAAACCGAACGCCTGAACCTGCCCGACAGCCTCAAGTGCCAGCACACCGCCAAACTCACCAACGGCCACTGCCTGTACTCGGACATGGGCCGCGTCCTTGCAGCCATTACTGCTGATACCTGTGGCTGGAGCGACAGCATCGGCGGCGTGTTGTGCGCCGAGGAAATCGAGGAAAAGTACGGCCAGGGCCGCTATCAGGAACTGCGCAACGGCTTCTTCCGCAATGGCGCCGACAACCTGCTGGTGGAGCTGGGCAAATGGGGCCTGGGTCTGTCAGACCTGCTGATGACCCTGAACCTGTTCAGCCGGGTCAACGTCGACGACGCCGGGCTGCTGCATTACCTGCCGAACAATTCCAAGGCCGGCGACTACATCGAGCTGTATGCGCCCATGGACACTTTGGTGGTGCTGACCGCCCTGCAGCACCCCATGGACCCCAACCCGCAATACGCCCCACAACCGGTGCAACTGACCTGGATGAAGGCCGACGCCAGCGTCGCCGAACATTGCCGCACCTCGCGCCCGGAAAACGAGCGCGGCTTTATCAACACTGACCGTCTGTTCGCCTGAGGAGCCTTGCCATGATCCACAAATACGCCAATCAGCATGCCGCTTCGCAGATCCTCGCGCCCAAACTGGCCCGCGCCCCGATATACCGCGCCACCATTCCGGCCGGCGAGCCGTGGATGAAAGAGATCAAGGCCGGGCAGACCCTGCGCATCCTCGATCTGGAAGGCAACCAGGCGGTGGACACCCTGTTCTACAGCGCCGCCAACCCCCGCGAGCGTTATGACGTGCAACGCACCCTGCGCCGTCAGGGCCGGGTCTACCTGAGCACCGGCAGCGTGCTGTATTCCAACCTGGGCCGCGCCATGCTGACCATCGTCGACGACACTTGCGGTCGCCACGACACCCTCGGCGGCGCCTGCGCACAAGAGAGCAACACCGTGCGCTACGCCCTGGACAAGCGCCACATGCATAGCTGCCGCGACAACTACCTGCGCGCCTGTGCCCATGACGGACGCCTGGGCAAGGGCGATATCGGGCCGAACATCAACTTTTTCATGAATGTCCCGGTCACCGCCGACGGCGGCCTGACCTTCGAAGACGGCATCTCGGCACCGGGCAAATACGTGGAACTGCGCGCGGAAATGGACGTGATCCTGCTGATCTCCAACTGCCCGCAACTGAACAACCCGTGCAATGGCTACAACCCGACGGCGGCTGAGTTGTTGATCTGGAATTGATCGGCCTCGGCCACCTGTAGGAGCTGCCGAAGGCTGCGAAGAGGGCTTGCCTGACAGATCGCTTTCGCAGCCTGCGGCAGCTCCCACAGGTCGTGCATTTGCCGGCCCACATGAACACGCCATGACGGACGACCGTCATGCAGCACCACCCATAGCGGGACGGCCCGCTTCCCACAGCGAGACCACCGACATTCGGTCTCCAAGGGTTATGCCATGTTCGACAAACTGCTGATTGCCAACCGCGGCGCCATTGCCTGCCGCATCCTGCGCACCCTGCGTGAGCTCAAGGTCCAGGGTGTTGCGGTCTATTCCGAAGCCGATGCCGCCAGCCTGCATCTGCTCCAGGCCGATGAAGCCCACAGCCTGGGCGAAGGCGCGGCGGCGGGTACTTACCTGGCCGTGGACAAGATCCTCGCCATCGCCAAGGCCAGCGGCGCCAAGGCCATTCATCCCGGCTACGGCTTTCTCTCGGAAAATGCCGCCTTTGCCCAGGCCTGCGAAGACGTCGGCATCGCCTTCGTCGGCCCGACACCCGAGCAACTGCGGGTGTTCGGCCTCAAGCACACCGCCCGCGCCCTGGCCAAAGCTCACGGCGTACCGATGCTCGAAGGCACCGACTTGCTCGACAGCCTGAGCGAAGCGCTGACAGCCGCCCAATCCATCGGCTACCCGGTGATGCTCAAGAGTACGGCGGGCGGTGGCGGCATCGGCATGCGCGTGTGCCGCGACGCCGACGAGCTGAGCGAGTCCTTCGAAGCGGTCAAGCGTCTGGGCCAGAACAACTTCAGCGATGCAGGCGTGTTTATCGAGAAATACATCCAGCGCGCCCGCCATCTGGAAGTGCAGGTATTCGGCGACGGCCGGGGTGACGTCATCGCCTTGGGCGTGCGCGATTGCTCGGTGCAGCGGCGCAACCAGAAAGTCCTCGAAGAAACCCCGGCACCGAACCTGCCCGAAGGCATGGGCGAAGCCCTGTGCGCGGCGGCGATCAAGCTGGCCAAGGCGGTCAGTTATCGCAGCGCCGGGACCGTGGAGTTCGTGTTCGACAGCGATGATCAGCGCTTCTACTTCCTCGAAGTGAATACCCGCCTGCAGGTGGAACATGGTGTTACCGAGCAGGTCTGGGGTGTCGACCTGGTCAGCTGGATGGTGCAACTGGCCGCTGGCGACCTGGCGCCTTTGCAGCAACTCAGGGCCGGGTTGCAACCCAGCGGCCACGCCATTCAGGCGCGGTTGTACGCCGAAGATCCGGGCAAGGATTTTCAGCCCAGCCCCGGCCTGCTGACCGCAGTGGAGTTCGCTGCGGCAGATGGCAAACACCTGCGTATCGATACCTGGGTCGAAGCCGGTTGCGAAATCCCGCCGTTTTTCGATCCGATGATCGCCAAGGTCATCAGTTGGGCGCCAACCCGGGAACAGGCGCGTCAGGACCTCGACAAGGCTCTGCAAGGCAGCCGTCTGTATGGCGTGGAAACCAACCGCGACTATCTGCGGCAGATTCTCAATGATCAGCCCTTCGCCAGCGGCGAGCCCTGGACCCGCTGCCTTGAAGGTCTGGTCTATCAGGCCAGCACTTTCGAAGTGCTCAGCGGTGGCACCCAGACCAGCGTACAAGACTACCCTGGCCGCCTCGGTTACTGGGCTGTCGGTGTACCGCCGTCCGGGCCGATGGACAGTCGCGCCCTGCGCCAGGGCAACCGCCTGTTGGGCAATGCCGAAGGTTGCGCCGCCCTGGAAATCACCATGAGCGGTCCGCGGCTGCGCTTCAACTGCGATGCCGTAGTGGCGGTGACCGGAGCGTCCATCGAACTGACCCTGGATGGGCAACCCCAGGCCATGAATACCGCATTGTTGATCCCCGCCGGTGCAACCCTGGCCCTGGGCAGCATCAGCGGTGCCGGGGCGCGCAGCTACCTGTGTCTGCGTGGTGGTCTCGACATACCGGATTATCTGGGCAGCAAAAGCACCTTCACCCTCGGCCAGTTCGGCGGCCACGGCGGTCGCGCGTTGCGCGCAGGCGACGTGCTGCATCTTCAACCGCTGCTCGATCGTACCGCCGGGCAGAGTATCCCTGCCGAGCAACTCGAAGAGCTCGCCGAAGTACGCACTATCCGGGTGATCTACGGCCCCCATGGTGCGCCGGAATACTTCACCGAGGCTTACATCGCCACCTTTTTCGCCACTCAATGGGAAGTGCACTTCAACTCCAGCCGTACCGGCGTGCGCCTGATCGGCCCGAAACCGGAGTGGGTTCGCGCAGACGGCGGTGAAGCCGGGTTGCACCCTTCGAATATCCACGACAATCCCTACGCCATCGGTGCCGTGGACTTTACCGGCGACATGCCCGTCATCCTCGGCCCCGACGGCCCGAGCCTGGGCGGCTTCGTCTGCCCCGTGACCATTATCCAGGCCGACCTGTGGCAACTCGGCCAGCTCAAGGCCGGCGACAAGGTGCAGTTTCACGCGGTGAGCGTGGCTGAGGCCCGCAGGATTTTTGCAGACGCCACAGTATCTTGTGGGACTGGCTCAGGTGGGACCGGCTTTAGCCGGGAAAACAATGGAACAGGCGATAGAAATACATCGACCACACCTACGCCTTCCCGGCTGGAGCCGGCCCCACAAAACCTGGTCTCACCCATCGTTCTGGATATAGGTTCAGACGACACCCGCCTCGTCGCCCGCCTCTGCGGCGACACCCACCTGCTGCTGGAAATCGGCGCGCCGGAGCTGGACCTGGTCCTGCGCTTTCGCGGCCATGCCCTGATGCAGGCCCTGGAAGCCAAGGCCCTGGCCGGGGTGATCGACCTGACGCCGGGCATTCGTTCGCTGCAAGTGCACTACCAGCCCGAGCAACTGCCCCTGGCCGAACTGCTGGCCATCGTCAGCGGGGAATGGGACGCGGTGTGTGCCAGTCGCAACCTGGAAGTACCATCGCGCGTCGTTCACTTGCCGCTGTCCTGGGATGATCCGGCTTGCCAATTGGCCATCGAGAAATACATGACCACGGTGCGCAAGGACGCGCCGTGGTGTCCGAGTAATCTGGAGTTCATCCGTCGCATCAACGACCTGCCGAACCTCGATGAAGTGCAACGCACCGTGTTCGAGGCCAGCTATCTGGTCATGGGCCTGGGTGACGTCTACCTCGGTGCACCGGTCGCGACCCCGCTGGACCCACGCCATCGCCTGGTGACGACCAAGTACAACCCGGCACGCACCTGGACTGCGGAAAACTCCGTGGGCATCGGTGGCGCCTATATGTGCGTGTACGGCATGGAAGGCCCCGGCGGCTACCAGTTCGTCGGTCGCACCCTGCAGATGTGGAATCGCTACCGCGCCGTCGCTGCGTTCGACGGCAAGCCCTGGCTGCTGCGCTTCTTCGACCAGATCCGCTTCTACCCGGTCAGCGCCGATGAACTGCTGCGCATCCGCCGTGACTTCCCCTTGGGCCGCTATCCGCTGTCCATCGAGCACAGCACCCTGAATCTTGCCGATTATCAGGACTTCCTCAGCGCTGAAGCCAACGGCATCGCCACGTTTCGGCAGCAACAGCAGGCCGCTTTCCATGCCGAGCGCGAACGCTGGATCGCCAACGGCCAGGCGGATTTTGTCAGCGAGGAAGGGGTCGCTCCGGCGGCCGATGAAGCGCCGCTGGAGGCGGGTCAGCACGGGGTGGAAAGCCCTATCGCTGGCAATCTCTGGCAAGTGCAGGTCGAGACCGGACAACGGGTTGCGGCGGGCGATGTGCTGGTGATCCTCGAGTCGATGAAGATGGAAATCCCGGTACTGGCGTCCATGCCCGGCGTAGTCCGGGAAGTCCGGGTGCAACCCGGTTCGGCGGTGCGCGCCGGGCAACGGGTCGTCGTACTCGATACCCAATGACACAGATTATTTCTTATGACTTTTCAACGGAATTTCGCCATGAGCCATGACTTGCCCAACCTGCAACTGGATACCGTGCGCGCCGCCTACCGGTCCGGCGACCTGACCCCGCGTCAGTTGATCCTGGCCCTGCAGGAAAAAGCCGCGGCGCTGAACCCTGAGTACCACCTGTTCATCCACCTGCTCAGCCCCGCCGAACTGGAGCCCTACCTCAAGGCGCTGGAGGGCAAAACCGTCGACGATTTGCCGCTGTACGGCGTGCCATTCTCGATCAAGGACAACATCGATCTGGCCGGCATTCCTACAACAGCCGCGTGCCCGGCCTACGCCTACACGCCCGAGCGCTCGGCAACCGTGGTCGAACGTCTGCTCGCTCTGGGTGCGATCCCGATGGGCAAGACCAACCTCGACCAGTTCGCCACCGGCTTGAACGGCAGCCGCTCGCCCTACGGTGCCTGCCCCAACAGCGTGCTCAAGGATTACCCATCGGGCGGATCCAGCGCCGGGTCGTCCCTCGCGGTGGCGCTTGAGGTCAGCAGCTTCGCCCTCGGCACCGACACCGCCGGTTCCGGTCGCGTACCCGCCGCGCTGAACAATCTGGTGGGCATGAAGGCCAGCGTTGGCCTGATCTCCACCGGCGGCGTGGTCCCGGCGTGCCGCACCCTGGATTGCGTCACCACCTTTACCGCCACCGCACGGGAAGCCAGTCAGTTGCTGGGCCTGACGGCGCAACCCGATCCCCGTGACGCCTACAGCCGGAGCAACCCGCTCTGGAACGCCCCGTCGGCCTTCGGTGCGCCCAAGCCGTTCCGCTTTGGCGTACCTCGCGCCGAGGACCTGGAGTTTTTCGGTTGCACCGAAGGCCCTCAATTGTTTGCCGACGCCGTCGCCCACTTCACCGCCCTGGGTGGCGAAGCGCTGACCCTGGACCTCTCGCCATTCCTCGAAGCCGCCCGCCTGCTGTATGAAGGCCCATGGGTCTGCGAGCGCTACAGCGTCGCCGGTGAGCTGATGGAGAACAATCCCGAAGCGGTACTGCCGGTGATTCGTGCCGTTCTGGCCAAGGCGCCCAGCGTGACCGGCGTCGAAACCTTTCGCGCGCAATACCGTTTGCAGGAACTCAAGGCCATCTGCGACCGGGCCCTGGAGGGCCTCGATTGCGTGATCACCCCAAGTATCGGTCGCCCGGTCAGCTCGGCCGAATTGCAAGCCGAGCCGGTGCTGCGCAACTCTGAACTGGGCTACTACACCAACTTCGTCAACCTGCTCGACTACGCCGCAGTGGCCGTCCCCAGCGGCTTTATGGCCAACGGCCTGCCATGGGGCGTGACCCTGTTCGGCCGGGTCTTTACCGATCAATACCTGCTCAGCCTGGCCGATGCCCTGCAACGGCAGACTGCCTTGCCGTTGATTGGCGGACAGGCGATCACGCTGAACAAACCGGCGACCGGCGCGCAGCACGACATGGCTCGCCTGGTGGTCTGTGGCGCGCATCTGGATGGCCTGGCGCTGAACTGGCAACTCAAACAGCGCGGCGCCCGCCTTGTGGAAAGCACCCTCAGTTCGCCCGACTATCAGCTATATGCCCTGGCGGGCGGCCCGCCGCTGCGGCCTGGCATGGTCCGGGTCGATCAGGGAGGGGTCGCCATCGCCGTGGAAGTCTGGGAGCTGCCGAGCCGTGAGCTGGGCTCGTTCCTCACCGGCATTCCCGCACCGCTGGGGCTGGGCAAGGTGCAACTGGCCGACGGCCGCTGGGAAACCGGCTTTATCTGCGAACCCTACGGTCTGCAAGGTGCAACCGACATCAGCCACCTGGGCGGCTGGCGTGCTTACCTGCAACAGCGCTAAATCCTACACGGCGCGTCTTGGGGCGCGCCGAACACAGTAGATATGTAGGCTTTTCCGCGCGCACCACGCGTCATATTACAAGGCCATTTCTCACCGTCACCGGCCACCATGCAAGAACACTGGAAACCTGCGCCCAAGGATCGGGCACTGGATCTGCTGGGCGAACACAGCCTTGAACTCGAATCCCGTGTCGCCCCCTCAAACACTGAAAGCCTGACCGACGCCCCACCCGATCCGGCCCGGATCAGAGCCCTGCAACGCCTCAAGGCCCTGCGCAAAAGCCCCGGCAGCAAACTGATCGCCCACTCCCTGCTGTATCTGCACGCCTGGCAACTGGACATGGACTACCCGCCGCCCCTGCGCACATATGCACGCAAACGGCTGCGCGAGTTGCTGGAAGATCAGATCCCCGAGCCGCCATCACCCGACGATATCCACATCACTTTCCTTACCGAGCAAGCCCCGGCCATCAGCACCGATGGCAACGAACATTTCAACCTGCGTCTGTCGCTGACCGAACTCGCCCTGGCCTGCTTCGATCCACCTTATTTCCTCGCGCTGAGCCGCAGCCCGATCAAAGACAACGACCTATCCCCCCCGATCCCCGGCCTGCCTGCCGCAAAGTTGCTCGCCCTGTTGCGCGACATCACCTGGGGGAACGACTACGAAGAGCAATTCAGCCGCTTCTGGAACCGCCATGAAAAGACCTGGCGCGCCTTGGGCAAACTGGCGTTTCTCGATCAACTGGCCCGTCAGTCCGCCCGCAAAAGGATCAGCCGTGACGGTTATCTTCTGGCCCTGGACGCCATTGGCCTGAGCAGCTTTCCGACATCACCGGCCTGCCTGAACGACTCCGCCCGCGGCACCTTGACCGAAGTGCACATGCTGGCAATCAACGACGAACTGGTGCCGGGCATCTTCCAGATCCGCTCGAAAAACACCGCCCACTGCTTCATTCATGTCATGGGCGGCAAGAGCGTGATCGAATACATCAGCGATGACCCGCGGCAGATGGCTGCCAGACTTCTCGAAGCACTGAGAACGACACGCGGTCTCGTCCCTCTGCCGCAGGCAGATTCCCACGGCACGGAACCCCGGGCAGTCCTTGTGCAGGAAGACCTGTTCGATGCCCTGACTCGCCTGCAGAAACAGCGGCCACTCATCAACGGCGGCGACGACCCGATGGGCCTGCCGGGCAGCGTCGATCTGCTCAGGCCGATCAAGCGCAGCCTGGCCCTGATCGCCGCCGTCGACCTGTGGAATGTGCAGCCGGATATACTCAAGCGCATCCCCGTCGTACAACGCAGTGCCGCCAAGGTCATGGGGACGGCCCTGTTCAACCGCTACGGCCTGCGACTCAACCCCCATGAGGTGTTTATCCGCTACTTGCCGGGCCCCTCGATCACCCCCTTGGGCAGTGCACGCCAGCCGGGTAACTTCGTGCGCGCCCCCAGTACCAGACCGATTAGCCTGGGCAAAGCCCTGATCGACAATTACCGTGTCGAACAACCGGTGGGCTACCTCGATAACGACGGGCGCAACGTGGTCTACCTGGATCCCACCGGCAAAGGCGAATGGGCGCCCGATCGTGCCCTGTCGATCAGCGCCCAGGCCATCGAAGACACGGTAAAAAGCATCGACTTTCTGCCCCTGATGTCGGCCCAGATCATTCATTTCTGGGATCAGCACAAAGACAGCATCGAGCAGGCGCTCCAGGCAGGGCTCATCGCCCAGGCGGTCATCGCGCTCAAGCGTGGCCAGCTGACTCGCAGGAGCTTTGACACCGTGGTCCAGGGGCTGGCCGGCAATGCCCGGCTGCAATGGCAAGTGCTGGGTTTCAATGTGTTCAGCCTGCTGTTCGAAGGTGTTGAACGGCAATATTGCGCCGGCCTGCTGGTACTGGAAGTCCTTGGCAAACCGGGCCGGATTCTGTATCAGGCAGGCAGTACCAGGGCGTTCATGGAGTTTCAGAGTCATGAGCAACTGGTCAGCCATCTGCGCAACAGCGCAGCGGATGAGCAATGGCGGCAGTCGGTACTGGACTATATTCCCGCCCGCCATCACGAGCGCCTCAATTACCTGCTGCAGATTTGGGGCGGCGTACAGCCTTCTGGCGATAGCAACTCGTTGCTCAGACCCTGGGCCGAAGGCCTCTATAACCCCGACGTGCAGGAGGCCAGGACGTACAAACTGTACGACACCCGCCTGATCGACTCCCCCTTTGCCTTCATGCATCAAAAGCTCAGGGACAACCAGCTGGAGCAAGCACAGACCCGGATCGTTACGTCCCGGGAAGTGTCCCTGCGTTTCTGGACCCGCCACCTCAGCCACCTGCAACTGCTGCTCGCCCCCATGTCGCTGCTGATGACCCCGGTGGCACTGGCTTCCCTGGCTGTGGAGGTGGGTCTGCTGTCGTTGCATGTGGCGACGGCCAACCTCCCCGGCTATCGAGGCGAGGAGAAACAGCAGGCGATACTGGCGGCGCTGAGCCTGGGCCTGCTGGACCTGTCCCCGGCCACCCCGCGGCTGTTGCAATCCCTTAGAAACCTGCGCCGCAAGGCTCCTGTTGCGGCACCGAGCCTAGCCGGGAAGACGCCTTCCAGGCCCAAGCTTCCCCGACAGGAAAATACCGGTGAAGCCGTCGGCAAGATTGAAAGAGGCCGCTTCACCGCCACTCTCAACCACTGGTTACATCCACGCCGCACCCAGCTGGAACGCTTTTTCCACACCGACAGCCTGCTCAAGAGCTGGACGGTGCCGGGCAATCCGCCCCTGCGCCAATTGCCGGTCAAAGCCTGGAAACTCGGGCGCCGTTTCCTGCTCTGGACCTCGAACAAGAGTCAGGCCACCACCCTGCTGGTCAGCACCCACGGCTACTACATGCCCTGGACCCGCAACGTCGCCCTGCCCAATGGCACTACGGTCTTTACCTATGCGCCCCACGGCCACGGGCTGGTCGACCCCGGCTTGCGCCATATTGCACACCGCAGGGTCAGACCTTTCGCTATGTCCAACAGCGCAGGCAATACGCCATTGAGTTCACCGACGTCGTTGCCGCCACTGACCATGACCGACAAACTGATGGCCGGCACCGTGCTGCCCGGTCATATGAAAAACTATGTCCTGGCGAAGTTCCAGGGCACCTGGGAAACCTACGATGATATCTGCGACGTCGTCAGCAGCACCCATCGATCGCCGTTCAAAGGCCAGTTGCCGTCCAAGCCAATGGATGTTTTGACCGTCAGAAACCGCTTCGCCATGGCAGAGCCGGATGTGGAGGAGCTGTTCACGATGCTGTTCGACAAAGGCATTCATTATGACCAGATCCTGCTGGTGCACTGCCGCTGCACAGCGCTGGACACGCTGTTCAACCAGGGATCGTCCTACACTGCGCCGAATCTGCCACCTCGGGTGGTTTCATGATTTGTCAGGAATGCCGCGCATTTTCGGACGTCTGGCGAAATATCGATCAACCAATGAGGAAATGAGATAGCGCGAGGCAGTGGCGACGAGCTAGCATTCGCCCCTTCAAAATGCTCACAACACCGGGTCCGTCATGCCTTTTCGCTCCTCGATCACATCACAACGCTCATTGATGCTGACGTTGCTGATTCTCTTGGGGAGCGGCTTCATGGCGACTTCGCTGCTCAGCTATAACGCCTCCCGCGACTCAATCCGCGACAACATCATCAACACTGAGCTGCCCCTGACCTCTGACACGGTGTACTCGGAGATTCAGAAGGACCTGGTGCGGCCAGTGCTGATCTCCTCGATGATGGCCCGCGACACCTTCATGCGTGACTGGGTGGTAAACGGCGAGAAAGACACCGATCAGATGACCCGGTATCTCAAGGAGGTCATGGATCATTACGGCGCCTACACCTCATTCTTCGTCTCCAATGCCAGCCTGACCTACTACCAGGCCAAGGGCGTGCTGAAAAAAATCAGCGCCACCGAACCCCGGGACACCTGGTACTACCGCGTACGCGATATGGCCGCGCCTTACGAAATCAACGTCGACCCGGACATGGCCAACAAGGACAGCCTGACCTTTTTCATCAACTACAAGGTCATGGACTACAACAACAACTTCATCGGCGCCGCCGGTGTCGGCCTGACCGTTGATGCGGTGATCAAGCTGATTGACCGCTATCAACAGCGCTACCAGCGCAGCGTCTATTTTGTCGACAACTTCGGCCGTCTGGTCCTGACCGGCGAAGAAGGCGGCCCCCAAGGCGCCACCGTGGGCCAGTCCATCTACAGGCTCCCGGACATGCAGGACCTCAAGGAAAAACTGCCCCATCCCGTGGGCGGCAGCTACGAGTACGAAACCCTGGGCCAGAGCCACTTTCTCAATGTGCGCTATATCCCCGAGCTGAACTGGTACCTGTTCGTCGACAAGCGTGAAGACGGCGCGCTCACGGCAGTGCGGCAATCCCTGTACCTGAACCTGCTGATCTGCCTGATCGTCACAGCCGTGGTGATGTTGCTGCTGCACCGCATCGTGCGTCGCTTCCAGTTCAGGATCGAAACCCAGGCCACGCTCGACAGCCTTACCGGACTGCCCAACCGGCGCGGCTTCGACGTCATGGCGGTGCGTGCGCTCAAGCAGGCGCAACGGGACGGCAAGCCACTGACCGCCGTCCTGCTCGACCTCGATCACTTCAAACAGCTGAACGATACCCATGGACATCTGGCGGGTGATGCCGTGTTGACGGGCTTTGCCGATGATCTGAGGAGTTGCCTGCGCCAGTCCGACATCATGTGCCGCTGGGGCGGCGAAGAGTTCATCATTCTGCTCAAGGACAGCGACCGGGATGGCGCCCGACGGGTGGCCGAAAGCATTCGCGTACTGGTCGAGCAGCATGCCTACGCCTTCTCCGGCAATACGCTGAACGTCACCGTCAGCCTGGGCCTGGCCCAGCTGCAAGCCGACGACAGCCTGCAAAGCCTGATCGCCCGCGCCGACAGCGCGCTGTACCATGCCAAACAGAGCGGACGCAATCGCGTCAGCGACGACATTGCGCAACCGGCATGAGCACTCCATCGAGCCCTTTGGCAAACACCCCGCAGATCTGCCCGGTCTGCGGTTGCAGCAACAGTTGCACCCTGGCCGATCCGCGCACGGCAGCCCAGCCATGCTGGTGCTTCTCGGTGAGCATCGATCCGGCCCGGTTGGCCGAACTGCCCGTTGATCTGCGCGACAAAGCCTGCCTGTGCCCTCGGTGTGCCGGCATCGAACAATTCGCCGCACAGGTCATCGAATAGCCCGATGCGCCTTGATCGCTTCCTCAGCAACCTGCCGCGCTTCAATCGCCAGGACGTGCGCCTGGCCCTGGCCACGGGGCGTGTGCAGGTCGACGGGCAACCCACAAGCGATCCCCATCACGACGTGCGTGAGTTCAGCAGCGTCCAGCTCGACGGTGAAACCCTGCAAGCCGGCAGGCCCGCACGCTACTTCATGCTGCACAAGCCCCAGGGCTGCGTCAGTGCCACCCGCGACCCGGTGCATCCCACCGTGCTCGATCTGCTCGATGAACCGGACAAGGACGAACTGCACATCGCCGGGCGCCTGGACTTCAACACCACCGGGCTGATGCTGATCACCAACGACGGCCAGTGGTCGCGCCGCCTGACCCAGCCACAGACCAAACTGCCCAAGGTCTACCATGTCGAAACCGAGCAGTTGATCGACGAGCGTTACGTCGAGAAATTCGCCGAAGGTTTTTACTTCGCCTTTGAAGATCTCACCACCCAGCCCGCGCATTTGACCCTGCTCGGACCGTCCGTCGCCCGGCTGAGCATCGTCGAAGGACGCTACCATCAGGTCAAACGCATGTTCGGCCACTTCAACAATAAAGTCCTGCGCCTGCACCGCGAAAGCATGGGTCCACTGCAGCTGGACCCCGAGCTAGAGCCTGGGCAGTACCGTGCCCTGCACGCCGCGGAAATCCTGATCATCTGACAACTGGCGACCGCCCGGCAGAACGCAGCAGACAATGTACGAACGGCACTTGCGGGTTTGCAGTGCGGCTGCTTGAATCCAATCGTCGGTCCCCATGTGACCGACGAGTCATGAGCGCATTCTAAGAAATCCTTTTGCCACCCGAGCCGCAGTCCGGATGGCAAATCGCCCGCCAATAACAATACCTGTCGGACAGCTTGTTCCGGATCGACACAGGGCCATTCCCAGGCGCATGCCTACCTGTCACGAAAATCCGTGCAATTTCGGTTGCGCGCAATCCGTCCACGTCAGGAGACATACGATATGAGGCCAGAAATTTCTGTGCTTGATATACAGGGCCAGTTCCGGGTCTACACGGAGTTTTATCGCGCAGAGGCGGCGGAGAAGACCATCATTATGGTCAACGGGTCATTGGCCACGACCGCATCCTTTGCCCAGACCGTCCGCAACCTGCATCCCCAATTCAACGTCGTGCTGTACGACCAACCCTATGCGGGCAAATCCAAGGCCCATAACCTGCACGCAACGCCCCTGACCAAGGAAATGGAAGGCCAGATCCTGCTGGAGCTGATCGACCACTTCGCCGCCGAGCATGTCATGTCATTTTCCTGGGGCGGTGCCGCCACCCTGGTCGCCCTGGCGCATCGCCCGCGGCGTATCGAAAAGGCCGTGATCAGCTCGTTCTCGCCGGTGATCAACGAGCATATGCGCGACTACCTCGAACGCGGTATCAAACATCTGGGCGCGCGCGATGGCTACGAGGTCGGCAATCTGGTCAACGACACCATCGGCAAGCACTTGCCCTCATTGTTCAAGCGTTTCAACTACCGGCATGTCAGCAGCCTGGACCTGCATGAATATGACCAGATGCATTTCCATATCAGCGAAGTGCTGTCACTCAACGAGAGCATTTACCTGGACGCGGCCAGCAACATCAGCGTACCGGTCATGTTCATGAACGGCGAATGGGACGAATACACCGCCGCTCAGGACGCCCGGTTATTCAGTCAATGCGTGAAACAAAGCAGCTTCAGCACCATCCGCAGCACCGGCCACTTCCTCGACATGGAACACAAAGCCGCCTGCCGCGACTCACGCAATGCCGTGCTGGGTTTTCTCAAGACCGATCAACCGGGCAGCCAGCCAAGCCGCCACCGCCTCCATCAACCTCAGGAGCATCATGCATTTGCGCTCTGACACAACCGCTCGACCGGGCACCGGAATCATTCGCCAACGAGCCACCCAAGGCACTTGGCGAATGACTTCCGCGCGGCAACGCCGATCAGCGAGGCAAAATTAGCGCTTCAATTAATGGGCTGCTTCTGGTACAAAGTCAGCCGCTCAAAGCGGGTGTCGTATAATGGCATTACTCCAGCTTCCCAAGCTGATAACGAGGGTTCGATTCCCTTCACCCGCTCCAGTATTTACAAGCCCTCCAGCCCTGTTTTCCAATCTCCATATCCTCATGAGGGCCGTTTCTCTTCTTGGGTGGAAATTGCCAGCGCGCCCATTAATCCCCCGCCATCCCCGACCCGTCACTTAAAATCTGAGGGTGGTCCGAAACCTGTAACCTTTGCCGAAATTCGCTAAAAGCCTCGGAATAGAGGGCTTTTCACGAAGTGGCCGCTGTAACCTTTGAGTAACTGTTTAGTATTCAAGTTACCTTTTATTTAGTAACTCCCTCAATTTAAAAATTCATTTAAAAACAACCACTTGAGAAACTGTTACAAACCGGGTTACTGCCGGATACCTATTTTTGTAATCTCGAAAGCCCAATAAAACCAAGGCCTCCAGAGCCGTTCCCGTCCAAATCCGCCATGGTTACTGTTTTCAGCATCCCAACCCCTCGCCCAGGGAATCGATCTCAACCAGATCACGTTTTTAAGGGCGGACGACCGAGCGAAAATCTCGCGCACCTGGTGTGCAGCGCTATGCAATCGCCATGGTTGGCTACAGCCCTTGATGTGCGGCGCTTACAGGTGGTTCGTCCTTCCTTCGCATCACCGTTTTTCGTGTGTCGAAAAGACCTGACGCGATTTTGAAACCACACCAAATCACTCGTTTTCCAATTTTCCATCGAATGAATCTGGGGCTTCCCCCGATTCGTCGAGTCGTGGGCGCCCCGTAGCCGCTGTGCAACGGCATGACATTTCCCTGCAAAAGTTTGCACTCAGTGCAATGGCCGATCGGCTGGGAGAGCCCACGGCGGGCCTGGGCTGGAGCATTGTTTGCACTACAGCCGGATTGCACAAAAAAAACGTACAAAGCCCTTCGACGGGAGGGGGATAAGTGCTTTTCGGCGGATCATTTCTATTCATAGGCATATTACGCATCCTTGGTCTGTGCGCGCCGATCCTTTGGAGCTAAGTGCTCCGTCTTAAGCACAGGAGCGAGAGACGTATAGATATGCGGGCTGGGGGGAGGCATAAATTATCAGTGGCATCCTTTTGTCAATGATGCCAAAATGGCACTACTGATACTTTTATAGGGAAAATACGCTCATGAGTTTACGGATATTACTCGACGATCAAATTACGAAGCTGTTTGCAGATAATCCCGAGCTAAAAACAGTCAATAAAAATCAATTTGAAATAGCTGTGGCATGTTTCGCAAATCTAAAGCACCTCAATGGAATAGACGTTGAAGATTTAGTCGACGGAATTTTAGGTGAAGGTGGTGATGAGGGCCTAGATCACTGCTATATTTTTTGCAATGGCTCACTTGTAGTTGATTCAGATCACTTAATAAACAAGGATAGCGTAGTCAAAGTAAAGTTCTTTCAGACAAAAAAAGAGACCGGATTTTCAACTGATGGTTTCAGAAAGATGAAAGAAGGTATTGAGCAGATTTTTGATTTAGAAAAAGATTTAAAAAGTTTAAAAGTCGGCGGGGCGAATCAAGACTATCTAGATAAAGCACAGCTTATTAGGGATATATTTAGGTCATGCGGAAAACTGAAGGCCAAATTCAGCTGTGAAGTCTACTATGTTACGATTGCTTCCGACCGAAATATACCCACCAAATTAAATCAACTTGCCGAAGAGTTAGCTAACTCCCCTCTGAAAATACCCTTCGATATTAATTTGCTAGGCGCGCAAGAGCTGTTGGATTTAACAGTATTCACTGAAGAATCCATAGAGATCGATTTCATATCTCAGCCTTTGGAAATCAAAGAGCGGGATGTTGTTACGAGCGGCTACTCAGGGTTCGTGTCAGGTAATAAGCTTGTAGAATGCCTACTGGACCAACATAAAAACTTCAAAAGCCATTTAACCGAGGGAAATGTTAGATACTTTCTGGGCGAAGATGGAAATATCAACAGCTCAATAATTGAAACAGCTCTCAACCAAGCAAAAGCGGAAATTTTTTGGGCAATGAATAATGGATTAACCATTATCGGTGAAACAGTAACGCCGCTTGGTGGTCAGCAGTATGCAGTTAGCAACCCGCAAATCGTAAACGGATGCCAAACCATCCACTGCTTACATAATGCTTATATTCAAAACGGCGAGCTACCAAAAAATTTAAAAGTGTTTGTAAAGCTTGTAAACACTAACGACGTTGAAGTACAGACCGACATCATAAGTGCGACAAACTCTCAAAACCCAGTAAAGACTGCAAGTTTAAAAGCCAATGATAACATACAGAGAAATATTGAGCGTCACTTGGCAAAATCTGGAATATTTTACGAGAGAAGAGAAAACTACTACAAGAGGCAGGGATATACAGGTAACAAAGTTGTAGGCATGTTGAAAATGGCACAGATAGTGAATACGGTAGTAAACAAAGAGGCTGTAATCTCACTGAATGATACTAGTGGATTCTTTGAAAGCCAAAAAAAATACACCACAATCTTCAATGACAACGCCGACTTTGACGTGTATAAATTCGCCGTCATTCTTTATCACAAGGCTTGGTCGATGAAGAACTCAGACTTAAGAACAAATACATATTCTGAGGATGAGAAAACTTTAATCTCTCGTGGAGGGTTGTTGTTTCTGCATGCAATGAGCAGCTTCATCTTATCCAGCGCCACCATTGATAAAGAAGGGAATATGGAACTACTGACTGGATTTATCGATATTTCTGCTCCGGCACGTAAAAATGAATTCGTGAAGAGAAAAGACAGTATTTTTAAATTACTGGCTAACGAAGCGTTCATGAAAAGTTGCTATGAAACGTCTAGAGGAATTGTATTCGCGGCAATAGATGGGTATGCAAAAGCCAACTCCAAAGAAAAATCCGCAGTCTTTAAGTACAGGCCATTTGATCGTGAACATCTACAACCAGAATTAAATAAGAGCCTCGCCGCAATACTTGGCACCCTTAACGGGCATTAAGAAAACGATCGTCCTGCCTTATCAGGGCTCATATTGGATACACTTTACATCAAAGCGTCACCGCAACTAAATCAGATATAGAAAGCCGCATTTGTAGGATACTCTACAGAGGCGGTTTTCTTTAAGTTCAAAGAGTAACTGAGTTCAATAATGCTGATAATAAGGCGGCCCTCGCAGCATCTGAGGTGAAGGTCGCCGCATTCACGGGTGGCGATCCCAGTTGCGGGTGAACATGGGGAGCGATCTGGGTGTTCATCTCCTGCAGCAGATCCAAGGTGTCGCACACCACCTTGAAGATATTGACGTTCCCCGACCCCACACAGCTTTTCGGCGCCTGCAGGCGCTGGATCCGTTCGGACATGTCGCCACCTACAGAGGTGTTGTGCTTCTTGCCGACTACCAAGTTCAGGTCACGGCCGGTGGCCTAGTGCATGTCGTCCAGGGCGGCGAGTGTGGCGGTACCGGCGGAATTCAGCTTGAGCGCGCCCAGGGCGTCGATCCGCTTGATGCCGCCGACCTTTTCAGTTGAGTGGTGATCCACGTCCTGGGCGTGGCTCTGGTACTTCTCGCTGTTGCCCAGGGCTTCTACTTCGCGCTCGATCGCGTGGTCCCGGATTTTGCCGTCGGTCAATCTCAGCCAGTTTCCGTAGGCATCGACCCGCTGCTGTACCGCGTCACTGTGCTGCCACACCTGGTCGTCCACCAGATGTTGGGACACATTCCGCTTTTGCAGGGCGCCATCCCTGATATCGAGGGAGAGCCGGTGTGTCTGCTAAAGCTCGCTTGGGACCCCGCCATCGACCTCAAGTTTGGGGATTGCGGTCAAGCGACTTTCTGGATCGCCAGGGAGGACTTGGCGGTCCAGAACTTTGATCGCGTGGCAGCGGTGGTTGAATCACATTGAGTCTATTTCCAGGTGTTCCCCTAGCGCTTGCGCAATGAATACATCATCAATCCCAATTGCCGGGTTTTCATGATCGTTCCCATCGGTATCCCAATCGAAGCGGGTGGCAACGCCGCAGGCCACAGCTGCAAACTGCTTCTCACTCTATGATCTGGCTAGCCTTTGTCTGGCTTTAGCCGCTTTCGCCCACCTCAAATAACGTCATGCCCAGATCGAATGCACAGCACACACAATCAGTCATGAAATGCCCCTCTTGCATCTCTTCCCAGACGCTACATTGGCTCAACGCATGCTCCTGTGAGCTTGCCCAAAACGCAAGTGTGTACAATACACACCGAAAAAGATGTAAAAGGAGGGAGGATGCGTAGCAGGGAGATGATCAGGATGATCGAGGGCGATGGTTGGTACTGGGTCGCAACGAAAGGCAGCCATCGACAGTACAAACATGCGTCCAAACCCGGGCGGGTAACCATCAAGCACCCGACTCGGATATTCCGATCAAAACGATTAACAGCATTTTGAAACAAGCCGGTCTGAAATGACCCGCAACCTAGAAAACGGAGTACGGCACCGCTCCCCTTCTTTGAGCCTGTGCCCTCCCCCAAGACACCGAAGGAAAAGCTGACCCCGATGAAATTTCCAGTCGTTGTACATAAAGACGCCGACTCAGACTATGGCGTTATCGTCCCTGACGTACCGGGCTGTTTCTCCGCCGGGGTCACCGTCAACGAAGCATTGGAAAACGTGAAAGAAGCGCTTTCGCTGCATTTCGAGGGACTGGTAGAGGACAGCGATCCCCTGCCGCAACCACAGGACATTGAGGCCCATTTGAGCAACGCCGACTACGCAGGCGGGATCTGGGCGATTGTCGATTTCGACGTCACGCCCTATCTGGGCAAAGCCGTTCGTTTCAACGCAACACTTCCCGAAAATCTGCTTCTGCGAATTGATGAGCGCGTGAAAAACGATCATCGCTATGCGTCACGCTCAGGTTTTCTGGCCGCCGCCGCGCTTAAAGAGCTGCATGGCGGATAACGTATAAATAACCGACACTGAAACAGAAACCACTAAGGCGCCGCCCGACGCCTTGGTCTCATGCCTTTTCTGGCAGCCACATCCCGGTTAACGCAGCAAGCCCCCCACCAACCTCGTCCAAAACGACCCGCGTATCGTCTCCCCCTGAACCTGCACCAACTCCGGCAAATCCCGCACCTTCAGCCACAGCTCACCTCGCCATCGCAGGGCGCTCATCACGCCGCCTTGCCAGCGCATTTCAATCGAGGCCGGATCTGTCTTTGTGCGTTCGGCATCCAGTGCGGGCAGGACATCCTGTGCCAGCCAGCGGCGCAGGGCGCGGTTTTCCGGGATGTAGTGGTGGATCAGCAAGGCGTAGACGCCGGACTCGCTGATCATCAGGCATTTTTCCCAGTGCCCGCTGGTCAGCAGCCAGGCCATGCGGCGTTGATCGGCGTCGAGCTTGAGGGTGCTGCGCTCACACAGGCGTATGCCCATCAGGCGAGCGATATCGATCAGGGGGAACCAGGCCTGGGCGTCCAGGGTGATGGCGCGCAGCATGCGGTGGTGGCGGATAAAAAGCGTGGGCTCGAAGGCGTCTGTGCAGGGTTGGTAGGGTATCTGAGGGTCCATAAGGGTGAGGCTCCTGAGTCGGGCCACCCGTTACGCGATTGTTTGTATGAGGGTGGCAACTGTGTGGCGGTTAGCGAACCGAGCTCTTGAACGATACCGGCAGACCCAGAGGTCTCCGACACACAGCCGCCATAACGATCACCTCAGGCAATAAGAAGCCCGGTGCAGGTTGTGAGGCACTATTCAAGAGATTCGGATCGCTAAATCCGGTCGCTGATTTTGCAGCGACGGCGCACCATAAATCGCTCGACCACCTCAAACAATAGGTTGGAACAAACTCGGAAATTTCACTCAAGAAACAAGGAATCGCCCTTCATTTAGCAGCATAGCCTGTCCAAAAAAACTGCTTTAACCTTGGATATTACGCGTTGCGAATCTGCCCATAATTTCATGCCTGCCTCAGTTCCGGAATGAAAAACTCAAGCAGTCTCGACAGCTCATGAGTTGAACCCAATGAACTAATGCTTCCTTTTGCGGCCAAGATAGAGACGTCATCCAACGCGCAGAGCCCGCCATGCCACGCTCAAGCCCGAAAAAAGACTTCCCCGTCTCCAACATCCGCCACTTCCTCGAACCCGGCCCGATTGTGCTGGTCTCGTCGAAATGGCAGGGCCGGACCAATATCATGACCGTGGGCTGGCATATGGTCATGGAGTTCACGCCGTCGCTGGTCGGCTGCATCATTGCGGGCGGCAATCACAGTTATGAAATGGTGCGTAATAGCGGCGAATGCGTGATCAACCTGCCAAGCGCTGAGATGGTGGATACCGTGGTCGGCATCGGCAATTGTTCCGGTGCCGAGGTCGACAAGTTTGCGCAGTTCAAGCTGGGCAAAGCCAAGGCGAGCAAGGTCGATGCGCCGCTGATTCGCGAGTGCCCTGCGAACTTCGAATGCCGCCTTTATGACGACTCGATGCTGGAGCGCTACAACCTGTTTATCTTCGAAGTGGTGAAGGCCCATGTCAGCGCTGCGGCCGAGAAGATTGAATCGCTGCATTATCAGGGCATGGGGCAGTTCATGTTGTCGGGCAAGATGATTGACCGTGCCGCGTTGTTCAAGCCCTCCATGTTGACTTGAGCAAGGAGACCGCGATTTGTAGGAGCTGTCAGGGCGTCTCTGCCACCGCGCTGTCGCGCGGCAAACACTCGGCAGGGCGCTAGAGAAAATTGTGTGGGAGCCTGTGAATATCATCGATATCTGTGGGAGCGGATTCATCCGCGAAGGGGCCAGTACATCCAACGCATTGGCGGCGTCCGAAATAAAGCTTTCGCGAATGAATTCGCTCCCACAGGGTTTCGGTGATTCAGCAAGTTTCGCGTTATTTGATAGGAGCTGCCGAAGGACCGCATCCTGTCAGGCTACAACATCCGGCAGAACTCAGTTTTGTGCCTCATGACAAACCGCCTCAATATTATGCCCATCCGCATCCCGCACAAACGCGCTGTAGTAATTGGGATGATAGTGCGGCCTGAGGCCCGGCGCGCCGTTGTCGATGGCGCCTGCGGCCATGGCGGCCTGGTAAAAGGCGTCGACCATGGCCCGGGTTGTTACGCGAAAGGCCACGTGCATCGGTGGCTGGTTCGGGGTGCCGCCGCTGACCCAGAAGTCGGGCTTGCCCTGTTCGCCGAAGCCGGCAAAATCCTTGCTGCCTGATTGTGCGGCGCTGACTTGCATCAGCAGTTCGTAGCCAATGGCGGCCAGCGCTTTGCTGTAAAACGTCTTGCCCTGTTCGAAATCACTGACGATAACGCCGGTGTGGTCAATCATGTGAGCTCCCTGATCAAGCAAATTCCCTATCGAGAATCGCATCGTGCCAACGGTGAAATTAACCGATGTTATATAGATCCTATGGATGCTGACTGCCAGTGTCTGGATCGCCAACGATGGACGAAAAGAGCGACTTCGAAATTAACGCTACTTATTAGCCTTAAACCCTCATTAGCGTATCGATATTCCGGCCGCCAGGAATCAGCCTGCTATCCTCCTTATACCCGCTAAAAACATACCCATCCTTTGACAAAGACATCACCTGAAGTCGTTATTCAAGCACTATGGTGCGGGCACGCTTGATGCTTCTGACGAGGAAAAAACATGTCGATTAGAAATGTGAATATCGCACCACGGGCCTTTGTCAGTTTTGCTCTGATTGCTGGCCTGGTCGTGCTTCTGGGTGTATTTGCCCTGACGCGAATGAGTCAGATCTACAATGCGTCCACCCATATGGCGACCAACTGGATGCCGAGCATAGGCTATCTGGGCGATATTTCCGAAAGTACCCTGCGCCTGCGCATCACGTCATTACGAGTGGCGATGAATCGAGAGGCCGCCACCCTGACCGACACCTATAAGCGCCTGGACGAACTCAGCGACAAGCTCAAGGGTTTCCAGGGCAAATATGCGGCGCTGATCGACTCCCCGGCAGAACAAACCGAGTACGAAACCTTTAAAGGTGTACTGGCTGAATATCTGCAACTGCAAGGTCAACTGGTTGAATTTTCCCGCCAGGACAATCAACAGGAGGTCTTGTCGCTACTCAATAACAAGATGCGCATGGCGTCGCTGAAGATGAGCGAGCAGATCACTAAGCTGGTGGAGCTGAACAAATCTGCCGCCTACGCTTCAGCCAGCAACGCAAAAAGCCAGTACGACAGCGCATTCACGGGTGTCATCTTCGTGATCACGGTGACAGCGGCCTTGACGATATTGCTCGCCTGGCTGCTGACTCGCAGTATCGTCGCGCCTATCAGCACGGTGCTCAAAGCTGCCGAAGGCATGGCCGCCGGCGACTTCACCCGAACGATTGATATTCAAGGCAAGGACGAGCTGTCCCGGCTGCTGACCGCACTGGCTGGCATGCGCAATAACCTGCGCGAGACCATCAAGCAGATTTCCAACTCAGCCCTGCAACTGGTTGCAGCCTCGGAAAAGCTCAGCCAGGTCACCGACCAGGCGGCCCATGGCATGCAGCGTCAGAACGGCGAAATAGAACAGGCGGTGACCGCCGTTACCGAGATGACTGCTGCCGCCGAAGAAGTGGCGCGCAATGCTGTGTCCACTTCCGAGTCGTCGAAGCATTCAACCCTGGCCGCGCGTCAGGGCCGGGAACAGGTAATGGCAACCGTCAATGCGATCAAACGCATGAGCGAGGAGATGCAGGCTTCGACACAACTGGTGACCGGGCTGGCCACGCAAGCTCAAGACATTGGCCAGGTGCTGGATGTGATTCGCTCGGTGGCCGAACAGACCAACCTGCTGGCGCTCAACGCGGCCATTGAAGCCGCGCGCGCCGGCGAGGCTGGCCGGGGCTTTGCGGTGGTTGCCGATGAAGTCCGCGCCCTTGCCCATCGCACACAGAAATCCACCCAGGAAATCGAGCAGATGATCGGCGCGATCCAGAGCAGCAGCGGTCAGGCCGTGGAATCCATGCAGTTGAGCAGCAGCTTCAGCCAGACCACCCTGGAAACGGCTACCGCCGCAGACACGGCCCTGGATCAGATCGCCCGGACCATTGGCCAGATTAACGAAAGCAATCTGATCATCGCCAGCGCGTCGCAAGAGCAGGCTCAGGTCTCGCGGGAAGTGGATCGCAACCTGGTGAACCTGCGCGAGGTGGCGATGCAATCCCAGGCAGGCTCAGATCAAACCCGTTCGGCCAGTCATGATTTGTCGCGACTGGCGGCGGATTTGCGCTCGACGGTTGCAAGGTTTGTGATTTGAATCAGGAGCAGTGAACCCCTGTGGGACCGGCTTTAGCCGGTCCCACAACAGCACGCCTCAAGCCTTGAGCGTTCGCTCCACCACAATTTCCGGCAGATCAGTGCGGCGCATATACACCCGCAACGGCCCGGTAATACGCAAACGGTCGTCGATATTTTGCGCGAATAAAATAGCCAGGCGCTGGCGATCCAGGCTCATCAGCCCGTCATCGGCTTCGGACCAGACAAACTCGCTGGCTGGCGTGATGTCATCATCGGCGACGTCCATGCCGAAGGCGTCCTCACTGAAACGCACGATGTAACGCTGCGCCTTACGGTGATAGCCGACAAAACCTTCAAGATTGTCAGCGGCTTCGCAGATGTCGCTGGAGCTGGTTTTCATCATGGTCTGCCTCTGGAAAAGTGCGCCCGCAAACCGCACCGGTCACGAGCGCCACAAGGTTCAAAGCGCCTGGCGGAAAATACCTTCGATTTGCGCCTGATCAGCCTTGCGTGGGTTGGTCAGGCCGCAGGCGTCTTTCAGCGCGTTGGCGGCCAGGATCGGGAAGTCTTCTTCACGTACACCCAGGGCGGTCAGGCCGGCCGGAATATCGATATCCCGGGACAGATTACGGATGGCATCGATCGCAGCCCGGGCACCGTCTTCGGGAGACAAGCCGCGGGTGTCCTCTCCCATGGCGTGGGCGATATCAGTCAGGCGGCTCGGGCAGACGCTGGCGTTGAAGCTCTGTACGTGTGGCAGCAACACCGCATTGCAGACGCCATGGGGCAGGTCGTAGAAGCCGCCCAACTGGTGGGCCATGGCGTGTACGAAACCCAGGGACGCATTGTTGAACGCCATGCCCGCGAGGAACTGGGCATAAGCCATGTTTTCCCGCGCGGCCATGTTCGAGCCATCGTTCACCGCCTTGCGCAGGTTGCCGGCGATCATGGAAATGGCCTTGAGCGCGCAGGCATCGGTGATCGGATTGGCGGCAATGGAGACGTAGGCTTCGACGGCGTGGGTCAGGGCGTCCATGCCAGTGGCGGCGGTCAGCGACTTGGGCATCGCGGCCATCAGCGCCGGGTCATTAACCGACAATAGCGGCGTGACGTTACGGTCAACGATGGCCATTTTGATGTGGCGCACTTCGTCGGTGATGATGCAGAAGCGGGTCATTTCACTGGCGGTGCCCGCAGTGGTGTTGATGGCGATCAGCGGCAGCTGCGGCTTTTGCGAGCGATCCACGCCTTCGTAATCGCTGATATGGCCACCATTGGTGGCGACCAGGGCAATACCCTTGGCGCAGTCGTGGGGCGAGCCGCCGCCCAGGGAGATGACGAAGTCGCAGCGATTGGCGGTCAGCATTTCCAGGCCTTTCTCGACGTTACCCACTGTAGGGTTGGGCCGCGCACCGTCGTAGACAACCGAATTGATACCCTGCTCGACCAGCAGCCCGGCAATCTGTTGGGCCAACCCGGCCTTGGCCAGCCCCGCATCGGTGACGATCAGGGCCTTGAGATAACCATATTTGCGAATCGCCTCCATGGCTTCGTCCAGGCAATCGATGCCCATCATGTTCACGGGGGGAATGAAAAAGGTGCTGCTCATGACTGATCCTCATCGCTACGCTGCTGTCGACATCGGGTGACGCCCGACGCCGGGAAGTTCCCTAAGCATCGGCGCTGCAGCGGCGCAATGGCTTGATCCAGAGCAACGAATCAGGGCATGACCCGCCTTGTCGTGCCGAGCGGTCCAGCGCCTGGGTTGCAGATCCCCTTATCCGGACAATGGGAGCAATGCACGACATCCATGTTGAACTTCGATAACAGGGCGGATTGAAGAGCGCTCTTACAAACTGTACGGACGATTCTGTCAGTAACTGTCGTTTAAGCCGCCAAGGCTTTGCAGCTAGATTCCCTGTTCATCTTTCTGCCATAACAAAAAACGAGCTTTAATCATGTCTTCCCGTGAAAACACCGGCATGGTCCTGGGCCTGCTGGGCGTAGTGATCTTCAGCCTTACCCTGCCCATGACCCGCATCGTCGTGCATGAAGTCAACCCGCTGCTCAATGGCCTGGGCCGCGCCCTGTTCGCGGCGGTTCCGGCGGCGGCGCTGCTGTTATGGCGACGTGAAAAGTGGCCGAATGTCGCGCAACTCAAGGGCCTGTGCCTGGTCATCCTCGGCGTGATCATCGGTTTTCCGGTGCTGTCGTCCTGGGCCATGCAAAGCCTGCCCGCCTCCCATGGCGCCCTGGTCAACGGCCTGCAACCTTTGTTCGTAGCGATCTATGCAGCGTGGCTGTCCCATGAGCGGCCGTCGAAAGCCTTCTGGGCCTGTGCCGCACTGGGCAGTGCATTGGTACTGGGCTATGCGGTGATCAGCGGCGCCGGCAGCATTCAGACTGGCGACATATTGATGGTGGCGTCCGTGGCCGTGGGCGGCCTGGGTTACGCCGAAGGCGGACGACTGGCCAAGGAGCTGGGCGGCTGGCAGGTGATCTGCTGGGCCTTGGTGCTGTCTGCCCCGCTGTTGCTGGGGCCGGTGATTTACCTGGCATCGCAACATCAGGGGGCGATTTCCACCGGCGCCTGGTGGGCCTTTGCCTATGTGGCGATGTTCTCCCAGTTCATCGGTTTCTTCGCCTGGTACGCCGGGCTGGCCATGGGCGGTATTTCCCGGGTCAGCCAGGTGCAGCTGCTGCAGATCTTCTTCACCATGGCGTTTTCAGGGCTGTTCTTCGGCGAGCATATCGAACCCATCACCTGGATCTTCGCCGTAGGCGTGATCATTACCGTGATTCTTGGGCGCAAGACCACGGTCATCGCGCCCAAGCCGGTCAGCCAGACGATTTAAGCCGCGTCGCCGAGAAAACCGTCGGCCAGGAGCAGGCTTTCCAGGCACTGCTCCTGAATGCCGTAGAAGGTTTTCAGCTCCTGGATCCGCGCCAGCAACTGCGCAGGCTTGACGGGTTCGGCGCGTTTTACCGCAAGGATCATCTTGTTCTTGTTGGTATGTTCCAACGAGATGAATTCGAACACCTTGGTCTCGTAGCCACAGGCCTCCAGCAACAAGGCCCGCAGACTGTCGGTGACCATCTCGGCCTGCTGGCCCATATGCAGACCGTATTGCAGCATCGGCCGCAGCAGGCTCGGGCTCTGGATCTGCAGGCGAATCTGTTTGTGGCAGCACGGCGAGCACATGATGATCGACGCCCCGGAGCGAATACCCATGTGAATGGCATAGTCGGTGGCGATATCGCAGGCATGCAGGGCGATCATCACATCAAGGGCGCTGGGCGCGACGCTACGCACGTCACCGTGCTGGAAATCCAGGCCCGGATGCTCAAGCTGCGCGGCCGCCGCATTGCACAGGGTCACCATGTCTTCACGCAGCTCGACGCCGGTCACCTGGCCTTCGGCGCCCAGGGTATTACGCAGGTAGTCATGGATGGCAAAGGTCAGGTAGCCCTTGCCCGAACCGAAGTCCGCCACTTTGATCGGCTGATCCAGTTGCAGCGGCGAAGACGTCAGGGCGTGGGAAAACACCTCGATGAATTTGTTGATCTGCTTCCATTTGCGCGACATCGCCGGAATCAGCTCGTGCTGCTTATTGGTCACGCCCAGATCGGTGAGGAACGGCCGGGTCAGTTCCAGATAGCGTTTCTTTTCCCGATCATGCCCGGCCGATGGTGCCTCGCGCAGTTGTTGCGCCTTGCTGGTGAACAGCGTGCTCTTGCCCTTCTTGCCGAACTCCAGCTGCACCTCTTCGGTGAGGGAGAGCAAATGAGCGTTCTTGAACGACTCCGGCAGCAGGCCGGCAATCAGCTCCATGGCTTCGGCCAGGGGCAGGTTCTTGGTGATATCCCGGGTCTTGTAGCGATAGACGAACGACAGGCAAGGCTGCTGCTTGATGGTGGTCGGCTTGATGATCAGCCGTTGCAGTTCGACCTCGGTGCCGACATAACGGGCCAACACCAGCTTGATAAAGGCGTTTTGCGCCAGGCTGGTGTCCAGCAGATCGAGAAATTGCGCGCGATGATCCGGCGCGGACTGAACAGCAGAATCGGGTGTGGCCGACATGACAAGGTGCCTCTGGCGTCCCGGTGGGGACTGAGAAAATAACAGGCGGGTATTCTAAGCCGTATCGCAACATTTTCTCTGCGTTTCATGAAACAAGGTGGGAGCGAATTCATTCGCGAAGTGGCCAGTACACCCAACGCATCTTTATCGTTTGGAATACCGCTTTCGCGAATGAATTCGCTCCCACAGTAGCGCGTGCATATCGTCGGATCTGTGGGTGGCTTCATCCGCGAAGGGGCTGCTCTGGCTTTACAGCAAACTAGAATCTCCCACTATTCATGTACACAACCTTAGAACTTCACCTGCGGCACCTTATCCGCATCGGCACTGCTCGCCTCGAATGTCGGGCGCAATTGCAGGTCGCTGTACATCATGCGATGCCACAGGCTGCCGGGAAAGGTGCGGATCTCCGTGTTATAGCGCGCCACTGCGGCAATGAAATCACGCCGGGCCACGCTGATACGGTTCTCCGTGCCTTCAAGCTGTGATTGCAGGGCGAGGAAATTCTGGTTGGATTTCAGCTCCGGATAACGCTCCGACACCACCATCAGCCGACCCAACGCACTGCTCAGTTGCCCCTGGGCGTCCTGGAACTGCTTGAGTTGTTCCGGGTTGTTCAGGGTGTTGCCATCGATCTGGATCGAAGTCGCCCTGGCCCGGGCCTGCACTACCGCTGTCAGGGTTTCCTGTTCCTGCTCTGCATACGCCTTGACCGTTTCCACCAGGTTGGGGATCAGGTCACTGCGCCGCTGATACTGGTTCTGTACCTGCGCCCAGGCCGCCTTGGCCTGCTCGTCGTAGGTGGGGATATTGTTGATTCCGCACCCCGCCAGCACAGTACTCAACAGCATCAGCAGGCTGGTCGCCCAGGTATAACGATTGCCCCTGAAATGTTCACAGTGCTCGGTACGCATCTTCTATTTCTCTCCCCGTTACATTTTGACATCGGCCGATCGTCGTCACTTTAGCCAAAACAACAGATCCCCGGCATAATCCGTCGCCAACACTGGCTACCCGGCGCGCAATCGGCTACAACACGCTGCGCTGAGAACCTGGCACGGATAAAGAGTTCAGCGGTCCAACGACCCGGAACAACAATAAATACCAAAGGTTTAACCCTAATAATCGGCTGTCCAGCATTAGACGTCAGTTACTGGCCTATGCCTTGAGAAAATCATTCATGAATAAACTGTGTGTACTCGGTCTTCTGGTCAGCCTGGCCAGCCAGTCGGTTTTGGCCGACAACAATGCCAACAGCACCGCAGCGGCTACGTTGCAAGGCAAGAACGCTTTTATCACTAATCTGATGAAGCAAATGACCCTCGATGAGAAAATCGGCCAATTGCGCCTGATCAGTATCAGTGCCGAGATGCCACAGCCCAAGATTCTCAAGGAAATCGCCGCAGGCCGGATCGGCGGCACCTTCAACTCCGTCGTACGCCGGGAAAACCGTCCGTTACAGGACGCCGCTGTCGTACAGAGCCGTCTGAAGATTCCGATGTTCTTCGCTTATGACGTCATCCACGGCCACCGCACCATTTTCCCGATCCCCCTGGGCATGGCGGCCAGCTGGGACATGGAAGCGATTGCCAAGACCGGCCGCATCTCGGCCATCGAGGCCAGCTCCGACAGTCTGGACATGACCTTCGCGCCAATGGTCGATATCTCCCGTGATGCGCGCTGGGGCCGCAGCTCCGAAGGCTTTGGCGAAGACACTTACCTGGTCTCGCGCATCGCCGACACCATGACCCGCTCCTTCCAGAACAACAACCTCGCTGCCCCCGACAGCCTCATGGCGGTGGTCAAGCACTTCGCCCTGTATGGCGCCGTCGAAGGCGGGCGCGACTACAACAGCGTCGACATGAGCCCGCTGCGCATGCAGCAGGACTATCTGCCGCCGTACCACGCCTCGATCAAGGCCGGCGCAGGCGGGGTGATGATTGCCCTGAACTCCATCAACGGCGTACCGGCCACCGCCAGCACCTGGTTGTTGCAGGACCTGCTGCGCAAGGACTGGGGCTTCAAGGGCGTTACCGTCAGTGACCATGGTGCGATCAAGGAATTGATCGAACACGGCGTCGCCAAGGACTACCGCGAGGCGGCCAAGCTGGCAATCAAGGCCGGCGTGGACTTGAGCATGAACGATTCGGCCTACGGCAATGAGCTGCCAGGTCTGGTCAAGGATGGCGAAGTGTCGATGCAGGAAATCGACAGTGCCGTACGCGAAGTGCTGGGCGCCAAGTGGGACATGGGGCTGTTCGCCGACCCGTACCGTCGCATCGGCGTCGCCTCCCAGGACCCGGTCGATACCGCTGCCGACAGCCGCCTGCACCGCGCAGAAGCCCGCGACGTAGCGCGCAAGACCCTGGTGCTGCTGTCGAACAAGAACCAGACCCTGCCATTGAAGAAACAAGGCACCATCGCCGTCATCGGCAGCCTGGCCCAGAGCAAGCTGGACATGCTTGGCAGCTGGTCGGCCCGTGGCGTGCCTGATCAGGCGGTGACTGTTTTTGAAGGCCTGGCCAATGCCGTCGGCGACAAGGCCAAGCTGCTCTATGCCCGTGGTGCCAACGTCAGTGACAACCCGGAAATCCTTGAATACCTGAACTTCATCGAGCATGAAGTCGAAGTCGATCCACGCTCTGCCGACGACATGATTGCCGAAGCGGTGAAGACCGCGCAGCAGGCTGACGTTGTAGTGGCCGTGGTCGGTGAGTCCCGTGGCATGTCCCACGAGTCGGCCAGTCGTTCCACCCTGAACCTGCCGGGCCGTCAACAGGACCTGGTCAAAGCCCTCAAGGCCACTGGCAAACCCGTCGTACTGGTACTGATGAACGGTCGTCCCCTGGTACTGGGTGACGAACTGGCCGGCACCGACGCCATGCTGGAAACCTGGTTCCCCGGTACAGAAGGCGGCAACGCCGTGGCCGATGTACTGTTCGGCGACTACAACCCGTCCGGCAAGCTGGCCGTGTCCTTCCCGCGCTCCATCGGGCAACTGCCGGTCTACTACAACCACTTGAACACCGGCCGCCCGTTCATTGAAGGCAAACCCGGCAACTACACCTCGCACTATTACGAGGAGCCCAACGGCCCGCTGTTCCCGTTCGGCTACGGCCTGAGCTACACCCAGTTCGACGTCTCGGACATCAGCCTGTCAGCCAAGGACATGACCCGCACCGGTCACCTGACCGCCAGCGTCACGGTCAAGAACACCGGCAAGATCGCCGGCGCTACCGTGGTTCAGCTGTACCTGCACGACGTCGCCGCTTCGGTGAGCCAGCCGGTCAAGCAACTGAAGAACTTCGAGAAGATCACCCTGCAACCGGGTGAAGAGAAAGTCGTCAGCTTTACCCTGAGCGAAGACGATCTGAAGTTCTACAACCAGGCAATGCAGCGAGTGGCCGAACCGGGGGCGTTCGATGTGATGATCGGTCTGGATTCGGCCACGGTGAAAAAGGCCAGTTTCAACCTGTTGTAGCGGAGCCATCAAAGGCTGCGACTGGAGTTGAAAACCCTTTCGCAGCCTTCGGCAACGCTTATCAAATACACCATCACCAGCTGAAATACAGGCGCTTTTGTGGGAGCGAATTTATTCGCGAAAAGGGCGGTAAAGCCAGCACATTTTAGTCGTCTGAAAACCGCTTTCGCGAATGAATTCGCTCCCACAGATTCGCTCCCACTTTGGCCTGACAATGCCCTCAATCCCCCGTCCCCTGCGCATTTCGCTCTACACCTTGCTGATCCTGGCTGGCGCCTTGCTGGCCGGTGGCCTGGCCATGCAACAGGCTCGCCAGCAGGCCCTGGCCGACGATGCAGCGCAGGCGGGTCAGCAGCTGTCGCTGTATGCCAACAGCCTGCACACCCTCATCGAACGCTACCGCGCCCTGCCCGCCGTGCTGGCCCTGGACCCTGAACTGCGCAGTGCCGTCAGTGGGCCGATCAACGCTGATCAGCAACTGACACTGAATAAAAAGCTGGAACGAATCAACGACGCGGCCCAGTCCTCGACGCTGCAACTGATCGACCGCAATGGCCTGGCCATTGGCGCAAGCAATTGGCAACTGCCCAGCAGCTACGTGGGAAACAATTACAGCTTCCGCCCATACTTTCTACAAACCCGGGCCTCAGGCAGTGGTCGTTTTTATGCCGTAGGCGTCACCAGCGGGATACCCGGATACTTTCTATCCAGCGCCGTGCTCGATGAAGCCAACCAGTTCATCGGCGCCATGGTGGTCAAGCTGGAGTTTCCCGAACTCGAGCACGAATGGGCCCAGAGCAACGACCTGCTGCTGGTCAGCGATGCCAAAGGCATTGTCTTCCTGGCCAACCAGCCCGGCTGGAATTATCGGGAACTGCTGCCGATCTCCGCCATCGACCGCGCCGAACTGGCCGCCACCCGGCAATACGACAAACATCCACTGCAGCCCCTGCCACGCCAGACCTTGCGTGAGTTCGGCGAGCACGGCCAGTTGACCCGTGTCCATGGCCCGGACGGCAAGGCCGACTACCTGTGGCAGTCGCTGCCCCTGGCGGCCGAGAACTGGACCCTGCACCTGTTGCGCAGGCCACGCCTGGCCGATGACGAAACCCGCAATGCCGGCCTCGCCGCTGCAGGGGTCTGGCTGACATTGGTGTTTCTCGGATTGTTCCTCTATCAGCGCTGGCGCCTGGCACGGATCCGCGAACGCAGCCGTGACGAACTGGAACGCTTGGTCGAAGAACGCACTCAGGCCCTGAAAACCGCCCAGGACGGCCTAGTGCAATCAACCAAACTGGCGGCCCTGGGGCAGATGTCCGCCGCCCTGGCCCACGAAATCAACCAGCCGCTGACCGCCCAACGCATGCAACTGGCCAGTCTGCGTCTGCTGCTGAAACAGGGCCGCCTCGACGCTGCCGACAAGGCCCTGAGCGCCCTGGATCAGCAACTGACGCGCATGGCCGGGCTCACCGGTCATCTCAAAACTTTCGCGCGCAAAAGCCCCGGCGGCCTGCGCGAACGCCTGGAACTGGCCGCCGTGGTCGATCAGGCCATGCTGCTGCTCGATGCCCGTCTGCGCGACGAAGACGTTACCTGTGTGCTGCATCTGGCTCGCCCGGCGTGGGTACGCGGCGATGCGATTCGCCTGGAACAGGTGTTGATCAACCTGCTGCGCAATGCCCTGGACGCCATGCACGACAAACCACTCAAGCGGCTGGAAGTTCGCATAGAAGCCCAGGCCGAGCACTGGCGGGTCAGCGTGCGCGACACTGGCGGTGGCATCGCTGCGGAGCATCTGGGCCAGGTATTCGATCCATTCTTTACCACCAAGCCGGTGGGTGAAGGGTTGGGTCTTGGCCTGGCAGTGTCCTACGCCATCATTCATGAGTTGGGCGGGCACCTGTCTGTCGAGAATGACGATCAGGGTGCAGTCTTTTGCTTTAGCCTGCACAACGACACTCTGGAAGCGGAACCTGCACAGTGAACTCAGTCATAGTAGTGGACGACGAAGCGCCGATTCGCGAAGCGGTCGAGCAATGGCTGAGCCTGTCCGGTTTCGACGTGCAGGTGTTCAGCCGTGCCGAAGACTGCCTGGCGCAGTTGCCGGAGCACTTCCCCGGGGTGATCCTCAGCGACGTGCGCATGCCCGGCATGAGCGGCCTGGAACTGTTGGCCCGGGTGCAGGCCCGCGACGCCGATCTGCCGCTGATTCTGCTCACCGGCCATGGCGACGTGCCCATGGCCGTGGAAGCCATGCGCGACGGCGCCTACGACTTTCTGGAAAAGCCCTTTAGCCCCGAAACACTGATCATCAATCTGCGCCGGGCGCTGGAAAAACGTCGCTTGGTCCTGGAAAACCGGCGCCTGCACGAACAGGCAGACACTCGGACACAGCTGGAAGCTACCCTGCTGGGCGTGTCGCCCCCGTTGCAAGCCTTGCGCCGCCAGGTCCTGGACTTGTCGCAGTTGCCGGTCAATGTGTTGATCCGCGGCGAAACAGGCAGCGGTAAGGAACTGGTCGCCCGCTGCCTGCATGATATGGGCCCCCGCGCCGGTAAACCTTTCGTCGCCCTGAACTGCGCGGCTATCCCCGAACAACTGTTTGAAGCCGAGTTGTTCGGCCATGAAAGCGGTGCCTTTACCGGCGCCCAGGGGCGGCGTATCGGCAAACTGGAGTACGCCAGTGGCGGCACGCTGTTTCTCGATGAAATCGAGAGCATGCCCCTGGCCCAGCAGGTCAAGTTGCTCCGGGTACTGCAAGACCAACGCCTGGAACGTCTGGGCTCAAACCAGAGCCTGACGGTGGACCTGCGCATCATCGCCGCGACCAAGCCCGACCTGTTGGAAGAGGCCAGGGCCGGGCGCTTTCGCGAAGACCTCGCCTACCGTCTGAACGTCGCCGAACTGCGCCTGCCGCCCCTGCGGGAGCGACGCGAAGACATCCCGCTGCTGTTCAGCCATTTCGCCCGCACCGCCGCCGAACGCCTGGGCCGCCCGGTGCCGGAGCTGAGTGGCCAGCAACTGGCACAGTTGCTGGGCAGTGACTGGCCCGGCAATGTCCGGGAACTGGCCAACGCCGCCGAACGGCAGATTCTCGGCCTCGGCCCACCCTCCGCCGACCTGCCCCAGGCCGGACAATCCCTGGCGGCCCAGCAGGAAGCCTTCGAAGCCCACTGCCTGCGCTCGGCCCTGAGCCGGCACAAGGGTGATATCAAGGCCGTACTCAACGAATTGCAACTGCCGCGCCGGACCCTGAACGAGAAAATGCAGCGGCACGGGTTATTGCGCGAGATGTTTACCTGACAACAGAAAAGCAGAGGGCCGCGCGACATCGGCAATTTTCCGCTCACTCAGCCGCAGCCCATAAGCGGATTCCCGCCTACCAAATCGCTTAAACCCCTCTAAACCGGTCCTTTCAGGCCTGGCACAGCTCCTGCTATAGCCCTCTCAAGGCTGCCTTCTATGCAGCCCTCTAAAAACAATGACTGAAAGGAACATGATGGATACTTCACAGCCTCTTTCGACAGCAGCGACCGGCACTCCTGCCGCCGAAAAAACCACTTCCAGCCGTCTCAAATCCATTTTCAGCGGTTCGGTCGGCAACATGGTCGAGTGGTACGACTGGTACGTCTACGCCGCCTTCTCGCTGTACTTTGCCAAAGCCTTCTTCCCCAAGGGTGACAGCACCGCCCAGTTGCTCAACACTGCCGCGATCTTCGCCGTCGGCTTCCTGATGCGCCCCATCGGCGGCTGGCTCATGGGCCTGTATGCCGACCGCAAGGGCCGCAAGGCAGCGCTGATGGCCTCGGTGCTGCTGATGTGCTTCGGCTCCCTGGTCATCGCCCTGACCCCCAGCTACGAAACCATCGGTGTCGGTGCACCGATCCTGCTGGTCCTGGCGCGCCTGATGCAGGGCCTGTCGGTGGGTGGCGAATACGGCACCTCGGCCACTTATCTCAGTGAGATGGCGACCAAAGAACGCCGCGGTTTCTTCTCCAGCTTCCAGTACGTGACCCTGATCTCCGGCCAGCTCATCGCCCTTGGCGTGCTGATCGTGCTGCAACAGATCCTCACCACCGAGCAGCTGTATGCCTGGGGCTGGCGCATCCCGTTCGTGATCGGCGCACTGTGTGCGGTGGTCGCACTGTTCCTGCGTCGCGGCATGGAAGAAACCGAGTCCTTCACCCGCAAACAGGAAAAGGAAAAACCCAAGACCAGCCTGATGCGCACCCTGCTCCAGCATCCCAAAGAGCTGATGACCGTGGTCGGCCTGACCATGGGCGGCACCCTGGCCTTCTACACCTACACCACTTATATGCAGAAGTACCTGGTGAACACCGTCGGCATGAGCATCACCGACTCCACCAGTGTTTCCGCCGCAACGCTGTTCCTGTTCATGCTGCTGCAACCAGTGGTGGGCGCCCTCTCGGACAAGATCGGCCGCCGTCCGATCCTGATCGCCTTCGGTGTGCTGGGTACCTTGTGCACCGTACCGATCCTGACCTCGCTGCACACCGTACAGACCTGGTGGGGCGCTTTCTTCCTGATCATGGCTGCCCTGATCATCGTCAGCGGCTATACCTCGATCAACGCCGTGGTCAAGGCCGAGCTGTTCCCGACGGAAATTCGCGCACTCGGCGTCGGCCTGCCTTACGCACTGACGGTTTCCATCTTCGGTGGATCGGCTGAATTCATCGCCTTGAAGTTCAAGGACGCCGGGATCGAGACTGGCTACTACTGGTATGTCACCGCCTGTATCGCCTGTTCGCTGCTGGTCTATGTGTTCATGAAAGACACTCGCAAACATTCGCGCATCGACACCAACTAAGGCAAAAATCGCGACTCATCGTGGTGCAAAAAACGCCAGCCAACTCTGTTGACTGGCGTTTTTATTTCTCGAATGCACATATCAAAAAAGCTGTCAACCTATAAAAAATCATTATCCCCGCAAAAATGCACCAACTTAGAACGTAAACGAATAAGTCGCCCGAAAACCGGGCCCTGTGGAGAACTATCATTTTCAGCGATGATCGTTAGCAACCTTATTAACTTCTGCTTAATCCATGGGCGCGTAACATTCACTCCATACCTAGCGACAAACATATTTCTAGCGGTGGAGTAACTACCATGAAAACCAACAAACTGATCTTCGGCCTTGCCTTCTCCCTCCTGGCATCGAGCGCCTTCGCTCTGCCAACCGTCGTCGCAGAAGGTGGTTCGTCCCACACCAACGCCCGTCACGTTTCGGTTGATGTTGACCACGTAGGCGCTGCAAGCCTGGCCGCTGACGGTGCTGACCGCGTCGGTGCCAATCGTCAGGCTGCCGATGGTTCCGACCATATCGGTGCCAACCGTCTGGCCGCTGATGGCGCTGACCGTGTAGGCGCAAATCGTCAGGCTGCTGATGGTTCCGACCATATCGGTGCCAACCGCCTGGCCGCCGACGGTGCTGACCGCGTCGGTGCCAATCGTCAGGCCGCTGATGGTTCCGACCATATCGGTGCCAACCGTCTGGCCGCTGATGGCGCTGACCGTGTAGGTGCAAATCGTCAGGCTGCCGATGGTTCCGACCATATCGGTGCCAACCGTCTGGCCGCTGATGGCGCTGATCGTGTCGGTGCCAACCGCGTAAGCTGATTGTCTGGCAACACCTCGCAAACCCGGCCCATGGCCGGGTTTGATCGTTTATGGCGTCCCTAAACTCTGGAAATTCCCGACAAGCCCCAGCACTATGGCGTTTTGTGCCGCAGCCATCAGGACGTTCGCATGTCAGACGATATTCACTTCTACGAACCCGCCAAAGGCCACGGCCTGCCCCACGATCCATTCAACGCCATCGTTGGCCCTCGCCCCATTGGCTGGATCTCTTCGCAAAGCGCCGAAGGCCAGCTGAATCTGGCGCCGTACAGTTTCTTCACTGCCTTTAATTACATCCCGCCGATCATTGGGTTCAGCAGCATTGGTCGCAAGGACAGTCTGAATAATATCGAGCAGACCGGCGAGTTCGTCTGGAACCTGGCCACGCGCTCGCTGGCCGATGCGATGAACCAGAGTTGCGCGCCGGTGGCGGCCAATATCAATGAGTTTGAGCTGGCCGGCCTGACGCCCGTCGCGTCGAAAGTGGTGGCCGTGCCGCGCGTGCTGGAAACCCCAGTGTCTTTCGAGTGCAAAGTCACCCAAATCATTCAGCTGCAGCGCGCCGATAAAGAAGTCGTGCCGACCTGGCTGATTCTGGGAGAAGTGGTAGCCGTGCATATTGCCAAGGCGCTGCTCAAGGACGGCATCTACGACACCGCTGCCGCCGAGCCCATCCTGCGTGGCGGTGGTCCGGCGGATTACTTCCAGTTGGGGCCGGAGTCGCTGTTCAGGATGTTCAGGCCAAAGGCCTGACTCTAAATGGATGCATCATCAATTACTGACAGGAAACACCAACTGCCCATCGCCATCGACGCCAATCAACCTTTCCAGTTCCTGGTTTGCGGCCTGATCGGCCTCAAGAGCGGTCTTGAATTTCTGTCCGGCCAATACCTTGTGGAAGGTCGGCGAACCTGGGAAGTGAAGGGGTTTTACGGCGATTGCGGCGTCATAGCCTTCTGGGCTCGGAACCATTGCGGAAACGGCCTCAAACTCGTCGAACTCTCTGCGTGCCATGGGTGATTGATCCTGCTGGGCATTGAAAGCCCGGGATTCTACCACTCAGGCCACGCACAGCTGCTCGATCGACGTGTCGCCTGCTGCAGCGAAGGTATGAAAGTCCAGACTGCGCACGATCATTTCCTGCACCAGAACGGAAAACACCTGCAACTCCGGCGAGGCAAACCAGGCATTCATCGCCTGTTCGCTGCTCCAGGAACCTGAGATCGACCACAAGTCCGCGTCCTGCATGGACTGCTGCAAGGCAAAGCGCAGGCAGCCGGGGGCGCTGAGGGACGGCTTGATCAGTGTCTGCAAGCGCTGGCCCAGCTCGATGCTGCGACCGGCCATGGCACGGACAAAGACGAGATGACTGACGGGGGTATATAAAGCCATGATCTGCGCTCCTTGGTAAGCCGCGTAGGAAAAGTCGCGATGCGGCTACGGGAACAGAGATTACGGCCTGAGGAAATATTGCGTTAGCCGGTTCCTGCGAGCTTCTTGCCTAATCCTGCGCCTGTTGCAAGGTCGTGATCACTCATATGGCCTGGATTGGCGCGACCCTGAGGATGTTGATTGCTGGTTTCTGCATCGCGCTCCAACTGCCGACAGGATCAGGCAATCATTCGACAGAATCGGCCTAACACTTGGCGCCCACCTCGAATAATCTTCACTGCACTGGTCAGCAACAGAGGAACCCAAGGCATGCCGCAACTGGACGGAGCATATCAACAGTCACGCGAACAGCTCTGTCCTGATATGGAGCGACAGCGCGCCGATCTGGCAGCACTGATCGACCGCTATGCACCGCGCAACGGCTCCTATCAGAGCGTGATCGCCCCACTGTTTCTGGTGCGTTATAACGAGCCGGTGCATTCCTTTCCGTCACTGACCCGGCCAGCGTTGTGCATCCTTGCCCAGGGCAGCAAGGAAGTGCAGCTTGCCGACGAATCCTACACCTACGATCCATTGAATTACCTGGTGGTGTCGGTGGAAATGCCGGTGCGCGGCAAGATCGTCAACGCCAGTGAAGAGCGCCCCAACCTGGCCTTGCGCCTGGATATCGACCCGGCGGAAATCAATGCCCTGATCGCCGAAGCCGGCCCCATGAGCGTGCCAATGCGCCCGCGGCCCAGCGAGCGCGGCCTGTATACCGACAGGATCGACGCGCAATTGCTGGACGCGGTATTGCGCCTGGTGCGGCTGCTCGATACACCGAAAGACATCCCCATGCTGGCCCCGCTGATCCGCCGCGAGATTCTCTATCGCCTGATGCGTGGAAAACAGGGCTACCGACTATATGAAAGCGCCATCAGCAACTGCCAGACCCATCGCGTCACCCAAGCGATCAAATGGCTCAATAGCCATTTCGAACAGCCGCTGCGCATCGATGACATGGCCCGGGAAGTGAACCTGAGCGTGTCCACCCTGCACCACCGCTTCAAGGCGGTCACCGGCATCAGCCCGTTGCAGTATCAGAAGCAGTTGCGCCTGCAGGAAGCCCGTCGCCTGATGCTCAACGATGGCCTGGAAGCAGCTGCGGCCGCTTACCGGGTCGGCTATGAAAGCCCGTCACAGTTCAGCCGCGAGTACAGCCGGTTGTTTGGTGCACCGCCGTTGCGGGATCTGGCCAGACTCCGCCAGCAGGTGTGAACACAATCCCATGGTGACAGCGAACTGTGGGAGCGGATTCATCCGCGAAGGGGCCAATACATCCAACACATTTGGCGGCGTCCGGAATAAAGCTTTCGCGAATGAATTCGCTCCCACAGTAGCGCGTGCATATCGTCGGATCTGTGGGAGCGGATTCATCCGCGAAGGGGCCGATACATCCAACACATTAGCGGAGTCAGGAATAAAGCTTTAGCGAATGAATTCGCTCCCATAGTTCACTCCTACCCCGGCCAGGGCCGCCGGGTTTAGGCGCCCAACACCCGACACGCCTCGGCCGGCAAGGTAATCGACACCGGATGCCCGACGCCCAAACCAAAGCCCTGGCTCGGTGTGGTCAGGGAGATCAGCGAAACACCGCCGCACTCCACCGTGGTTTCAATGGTCGCACCGATGTCGCGGATAAAAGTCACGGTACCGGCCAAGCGATTGCCCTCGGGGGCCTGATGCGGCGACAGTTGCACGTCCTCAGGGCGCACCAGCATCTTGAGCGCTGCCCCCGCCAACAACGGCTCGCTGCCCGGCACGTCGAGTGTTGCACCACCGGGCAAACCGACCTGGCCGTTGCCCAGGGCCACTGCCGGGAAGATATTGCCCGAACCGATAAAGTCGGCGACGAATTCGTTGGCAGGGTTGCGATAGATTTCGATGGGCGTACCCACCTGTTGCACCCGATGCTCACCCAATACGACGACAAGATCGGCCATGGTCATGGCTTCGCGCTGGTCGTGGGTCACGAGGATGGTCGTGATGTTCAGACGCTGTTGCAGCTGACGAATTTCCACCTGCATCGACTCGCGCAGCTTGGCGTCCAGGGCCGACAAAGGCTCGTCCAACAATAGCAGTTTCGGATGTGCGGCAATGGCCCGGGCAATCGCCACGCGCCGCCGCTGGCCGCCCGACAGCTTGGCCACTGGCCGATCGAGCATCTGTTGCAGCTGGATCATTTCCAGCAGTTCAACGACCCGCGCCTGTTGTCCGGCTTTGCTCACGCCGCGCAGCTTGAGCGGGTAGGCAATGTTCTCGCCCACGGTCATGTGCGGGAACAGCGCCAGGGACTGGAATACCATGCCGAAATTGCGCTCGTGGGCCGGGGTGTGACTGACGTCCTCACCATCCAGCAGAATCTCGCCGCTGCTCAGGCTTTCCAGCCCGGCGATCATGCGCAGCAAGGTGGTCTTGCCACAGCCCGACGGGCCGAGGAAGCACACCAGTTTGCCCTCCGGCAGGTGCAGGTTGACGTCCGTCACCGCACAAGCCGAGCCGTAGTATTTTTCGACGTTTTGCAGAATCAAGCCAGTCATCTTGCACCCCGGATCAGAAAGAAACCCCGCCCTCGCCCACCAGTTTTTCCAATGCCCAGATCAGTGCAAAATCGATCAGCACTATCAGCACGGCAAAGGAAAAAACGGTGGGGTCGAGGGAGGACACCGTGCGGCTGTACATCCAGATCGGCACAGTCATCACATCAATGTTGTAAAGGAAGTAGGTCACGGTGAATTCGTTGAACGAGACGATAAAGGCCAGCAGCATCCCGGCCAGGATCCCCGACTTCATCAACGGCACCACCACGTCGACAATCGCCCGGGTCGGCGAGGCGCCGAGCATTTGCGCGGCCTCTTCGACTTCGCTGCCGATGGAAACCATGGCCGCCGTGCAGTTTTTCACTACGAAGGGCAGCGCCAGGATCACGTGGGCGATCACCAGGCGCGACACGTCCATATGAAACGGCAGGCTGTCAAATACCAGCAGCAGTGCCAGGCCCAACACGACCATGGGGAACACCAAGGGCAGCGACATCAATTGCAGCGCCACCGCCTTGCCGCGGAACTCGCAACGGGTCAGGGCGTAAGACGCCGGCACCGCAACCAGAGTGGCGAGAATCATGGTCAGGCACGACACCCACAGACTGGTGCCCAGGGCCTTGCCGAGGCTGAGCACGTCGCTGGAATCCGGTGAGACAAAGGTATGCCAGGCCGCCTGATACCACTTGAGGCTGTAGCTGGCAGGCGGGAAGTCCAGGTTGGACGCACCGCTGAACGACATGACGATCATGGTCAGGATCGGCATGACCGCCAGCAACAGAATGAGCCAGGACAGGGTCGAGGCGAATCGCCCGGTTTCGCCGGGCAGGAGCATGCGGTTTTTCATGAAGCGACCTTTAGCCGGGCGGACTGGATGAGCTTGCTGTGGGACCGGCTTTAGCCGGGAAGGCGCATTCGCGGCTAAAGCCGGCCCCACAGTTTCTATGCGATGTTGAGATTTCATTGCGAAGCCTCCAATCGCCGCCGCCGACGCCCGGTAAACAACTCGGACAGGCTCATGATCAGCAGGGTCGTGACGATCAGCACCACGCCTGCCGCCGATGCCGCTGGCCAGTTCATCAAGGGTGCGATCTGGTCATGGACCATCACCGCCAGCATCGGCACGCGACGGCCGCCGAGCAGCAAGGGCACGACAAAGCTGCTGGCGTTGTAGGCAAAGACCAGGGTCGCGCCGGTGACGATGCCCGGCAGACTCATGGGCAGGATCACCTGGCGAAATACCTGAAAACGGCTGGCACCCAAGGTCGCGGCAGCTTCTTCATAGCTGCGCGAGACGCCGCGCATGGCGCTGGCAATGGGCAACACAGCGAGGGGGAACGCGGTCTGTACCAGGCCCATCAGCACGCCGTTTTCGTTGTAGAGCATCATTACCGGTCGGGTGATCAGGCCCAGGCCCTTGAGCGCCTGATTGAGCATGCCCGCCGGTCCCAGGATGACCAGCCAGCCATAACTTTGCAGCAGCAGGTTGACTAGCAGCGGCAGCAGTACGGCGGCGAGGAAAATCCTGCGCAGCAACGGCGATTGCAGACGGGCCATGGTGTAGCCCACCGGGATCGCCAGAACCACGGCAATCACCGCACTGATCAGCGCCAGGCGCAGGGTCAGCAGCAGCGACTTCAAATAATAGGGTTCCAGCAACTGGGCATAACTGGCCAGGCTGAAACCGCTCCATTCCGCGCCCTTGGTGCCGACGCTCATGCGCAACACCAAAAGGCTGGCCGCGATCAGCACGGCGAGAAACAGCATCGACGGTGTCAGGAACAGCCAGGCCCGCAGGGTCGGGGATGAGCGCTTCGCAGAGGATGTAGTCATGGGTCATCTCTACACAGAAGCCCGTGGGCACGACCGCGTCAACGGCCACGCCCACGGGTGATTACGGGATCATCAGGAAGAGAAAATCTCGGTGTAACGGCGAATCCACTGCTCATGCACCGTCGCCAGGAAGGCGTTGTCATGCATGATTGCCTTGTCGGCGATCTGCTCGGGCGTGAGGATGTAGGGGCTCTTGCGCGCTTCGGCGGAAATGATCGCCTTGGCGTTGACCGGGCCGTTATAGATATCTTCGGCCATCTTGCCCTGTACCAGCGGATCCAGGGAGTGGTTGAGGAAAGCGTAGGCCAGGTCGGTATCGCCAGGACGATGCTTGGGCATGACCGACTGCATCAGGTCGGTATAGAAGCCTTCTTTCATGCCGAAGGTCGCCCCCAGGCCATAGGCCGGGTCGCGGATCTGGTTGGGGAAGAACGCAGGGGCATATAGACCGCCCATGTCCAGGGAGCCGGTGCGGAACAGCTCGGCGATCTGGTTGGGGTTCTCACCCAGGGTGACCACACGGTCTTTCAGCTCGGCCAGTTTCTTGAAGCCCGGCTCGATATTGTGCTCGTCACCACCGGCCAGTTTCGCGGCGATGATGATCAGGTCCATGGCCTCGGTCCAGTTCGGCGGCGGCAGGAAGATATTCGGCGCCATGTCCTTGTCCCACAGCGCGGCATAGCTGGTCGGCGCTTCTTTGACCGTGCGCGTGCTGTAGATCAGGCTGTTGCACCACAGCAGGTAGCCGATGCCGTGGCCGTTGGCGCCGGTACGGTATTTCTCCGGGACGTCGACGATGTTGGGGATGCGGTTCAGGTCCGGCTTTTCCAGCAACCCGGCAGCGGCCAGGCCTTCGGCGCCGACTCCGGCCAGGGTGATGATGTCGTACTGCGGACGGTCGCCACCGGCCTTGAGCTTGGCGACCATTTCCGAGGTGCTGCCGGTGCGGTCAGCAATGACCTTGGCGCCGGTCTTGGCCTCGAAGGTCGCGGCAATGTTGCGCAATGCGGCCAGGCCCGTGTCATCGGACCAGGTCAGCAGGCGCAGGGTCTTGCCCTGGAATCTGGTGTCACTGGCGTTGGCCCGGATAAAGGGCATCGACATCGTCGCGGCGGCCACCGAAGCGACGCCCACTGACTTGATGAACTGCCTTCTGTTCAGATCATGCTGGCCCATTCAGGACTCCATATTTTTGCTGCTGCATGTTGAGGGGGCATCGCCTCTGCGATGGCGCGATCGTGTGGCCGCCAGCCCCGTAATCCGGGAACAGCGCGTTAGCGGCGGGGTCATCCTGCGATGACGGGCCACCCTCAACAATCGAAAAAAAGTCATTGAAGCCATGTGCTTCGTGCATGCCTTGCAACGAGGCATGCACGAGCCATTTTCGGTCAGTCAGACCGAGCGAATGACGTGCTTGAGTTCCTGGAAAGCCGCCAGGCCCCAGGGCCCCAGTTCACGTCCGAGGCTGCTCTGTTTGTAGCCACCCCAAGCCGCCTGGGGGAAGATCACCTGGGGTGCGTTGATCCACACCAGCCCCGCCTGCAAGGCATTGGCGACCCGCTCGGTCGCCTCGGCATTGCGCCCGACCACACTGGCGACCAAGCCGAATTCGCTATCGTTGGCCAAGGCGATTGCCTCGCTCTCGGTGGTAAAGCTGCGCACACAGAGTACCGGCCCGAAAATCTCTTCACGCCATAGCGCACTATCGAGGGGCACGTCAGCGAATACCGCAGGCCGTAAAAAATAACCGACCGTGTGCTCGGCAGGCCGCTCGCCACCGCAAAGAAGACGCGCGCCCGCTTTTTTTCCGGCGTCGATATGGGCCACGACGCGCAGGTATTGCGCCTGGCTGGCCAGTGGCCCCATCTCCGTCCCGTCCTCCACCGGGTTGCCGACCTTCACTGCCTCAGCCTTCTGTACCAGGCGCTGAAGAAACGCCTCGAGCAGCGGCTCGGCGACCAACACCCGACTGGTGGCCGAACACATTTGCCCGGCATTGAAGAAACCACCGCCACTGGCCAGTTCCACAGCCAGCTCGAGATCGGCGTCCTCGAGCACGATCAGCGCGGATTTGCCGCCCAGTTCCAGGCTAACGCCCTTCACCGTTTCCGCCGCCCGTTGCATGACCTGCACGCCCACGGCATTGCTGCCGGTAAACGAAATCTTCGCCAGCCCCGGATGCCCGGACAATCCGGCGCCTACGGCCTGGCCAGTGCCACAGACCAGATTGAACACACCACTGGGCAGACCGCTTTGGGCAATGATCGCCGCCAGCTCCAGCTCCGGCAGCGGCGTGACTTCCGAGGGTTTGAGCACCACACAGCAACCGGCGGCCAGGGCCGGGGCCAGTTTCCAGGCCGTGGTGACCATGGGGAAATTCCACGGCACGATCAAGCCGACCACACCGCAGGGCTCACGGCGGATGCGCGCGGCAAAATCATCGCTGGGCAGGGCCAGCGCCTGATTCTGTTGCCCGTCCAACGCGTCGGCCAGACCGGCGTAGTACTCGAACGTGGCGATCACATCATCAACATCGATGGCCGCTTCGCTGAGGGGTTTTCCGCTGTTGCTCGATTGCAGCTGCATCAGTCGTTCACGGCGATCGGCTACACCGAGGGCAATGGCGCGCAGGATCCTGGCCCGTTCCGCGCCGCTGGTTTGCGCCCACTCGGCAAAGGCTGCGCGAGCTGCCTGTACCGCCTTGTCCACCGCTGCGGCATCGCCGCTGGCGACCTGGGCCAGACAGGTTTCCGTGGCCGGATTGATTGCGCTGAGCAATTCATGACCCGACTGCCACTGGCCATCGATATACAGACCCGGCAGGATCGGCGGCATCAGTGCCGCACCGCTCAACATGCTGCGGCCTCGCGCCAGGATGCCATCCAGCTGTGTTGGTCGATCTCGATCAGTGTCGGGCCCTGATGGTCGCTGGCCGCCAGCAGTGCAGCCTTGAGTGATTCACCCGAATTCGCAGTGGCGGTGGCGCAGCCGAAAGACTTGGCGATGCCGATAAAGTCGGGAGTGTAGATATCCACGCCCACCGGTTCGATGGCGCGGTTGACCATGTATTTCTTGATCTCTTCGTAGCCCTGGTTATTCCACAGCAGGACGATAATCGGCGTGCGCGCTTCGACGGCACTGGCCAGTTCCGGCAGGGTAAATTGCAGGCCGCCATCGCCGATCAGGCAGGCCACCGGCTTGCGTTGCCCGGCATCGACCGCACCCAGCCAGGCGCCGATGGCAGCAGGCAGGGCATAGCCGAGGGTGCCGTAGCCGGTGGACGAGTTGAACCAGCGGCGCGGTTGGTCAAGGTTCAAGGTCAGGTTGCCGGAGTACACCGGCTGGGTCGAATCGCCAACCAGCACCACGTCAGGCAGTACATCGAGGACCGTTTGCAGAAAGGCCGTCTGACCAAGCATCGGCTCATCCCAGGACGCTTCGTTGATCGCCCGCAGGCTGGCGGCGCGCTTATGGCCCCAGTCATCGCGGCGCGGTGCCAGGCTATGCCCGGCCAGTTCCGCCAGCAGCGCCTGGGCGGCGATGGTCGAATCGGACACCAGAGCGACTTTTGGCGGGTAGTTGCGCACGGTCTGGTCGGGGTCGATATCGATGCGCAGCAAGGTGCCGGGAATCTCGAAACCACCGGCGAAGGTAATGTCGTAATCGGTTTCGGCCAGTTCCGTGCCAATGGCCAGGACCACGTCAGCATCCGCCACCAGGGCGCGGGTCGGCACCAGAGATTGGGTGGAGCCTATCAGCAGCGGATGACAGGAAGGCAACATACCCTTGGCATTGATGGTCAGCGCCACCGGAGCATCCAGTTGTTCGGCCAATTGAATCAGCGCCGCAGCTGCGTCGATGGCACCGCCACCGGCAAGGATCAGTGGACGCTGGGCAGTGGCCAGCAGGCGGGCCATCTGCGCGATGGCGCCCGGCGCAGCACCGGCAGGAGAGATATTCACTGGCTCGCAGTCGAGCAAGGCGTCGGCGTTTTCCACCAGCACGTCCAGGGGAATCTCGATATGCACCGGGCGTGGACGACCGGCATGGAACACGGCAAAGGCCCTGGCCAGCACAGCGGGCAGCTCCGCAGCGGACATCAGCGTATGGGAAAACGCTGCCACCCCGGCCACCAGAGCGCTCTGGGAAGGCAACTCATGCAGCTTGCCGCGCCCACCGCCCAACTGGCTGCGCGATTGCACGCTGGAAATCACCAGCATCGGGATCGAATCGGCATAGGCCTGGCCCATCGCGGTGGTGATATTGGTCATACCGGGGCCGGTAATGATGAAACACACACCCGGTTTGCCCCGGGTACGGGCGTAGCCGTCGGCCATAAAGCCGGCGCCCTGCTCGTGGCGCGGGGTGACGTGATTGATCGTCGAGCTGGCCAGGCCGCGATACAACTCCACGGTATGCACACCGGGAATGCCGAATACCTGCTCGACGCCGTAGCCTTCCAGTAACTTGACCAGCACTTCACCGCACGTTGCCATTATGCAAATCCTTGATCGATTCCGTATGGGCCAATTGGACAGCGCGCGCATATCTGTGACAACGTAAAAAATGTCATGCTTAGGCATGTCCTCCATGCATGCCTGATGACTGACTCGATGAAACGCCTTCCGCCGCTACCCGCCCTGCATACTTTTCTGATCACGGCCCAGTGCTGCAATTTCACGCGGGCGGCGGAGCTGTTGCATATCACCCAGGGTGCGGTCAGCCGGCAGATTTCCGGGCTGGAGAGCCATCTGGGCTACCCGTTGTTCCAGCGTCAGGCCAGGGGTTTGAGCCTTACGGCACAAGGCCGGGAACTGTTTCCGCGGATCCAGCAGGTGTTCGCCCTGATCGATGAAGCGGTGGAGCAGGTCGGGGTCAAGCGCGACGCCCTGCAACTCAAGGCACCCACTTGCATGATGCGTTGGCTGCTGCCCCGGCTGTTGCAGTGGCAGAAGGAACGTCCGGATGTGCCGGTTGAGCTGACGACGACAGTGCAGCACGCCGTGGATTTTCGCCGCGAGCAGTTCGATGCCGCAGTGGTCTACGGCGCGCCGCCGGACAACGCCATGGAAGTTCATCACATCTTCGACGAGCTGCTGACGCCGGTCTGCTCGCAGCAATTACTGGACGGCCCGGTACCGATTCAGGACCTCAGCGACCTGGAGCAGCACATGCTCCTGCACCCGACCCGGGATCAGCGCGACTGGGAACAGTGGCTCAAAGTCGCCGGGACCACCCTGAGCAATATCAGCAAGGGCCAGCATTTCGATACTCTCGATCTGGCCATGTCGGTCGCCTCCCAGGGTACGGGCGTGGCCATCGGCGACTGGTCGCTGATCGGCGAAGACCTGGGCGCGGGGCGTCTGGTCATGCCGTTTGAACTCAAGGTACGCACGGGGGCGGCCTATTATTTCGTCTTCCCGTCACGGCCCGACGCCTCGCCGCAGTTGCGCGAGTTGATTGACTGGTTGTTGGTGCAGGCGAAGGAGCGGGTGGTAGCCTGACGAATAGCAGCGATTTGCATAGAGATATTGTGGGAGCGAATTCATTCGCGAAAGCTTTATTTCGGACGCCGCCAATGTGCTGGATGTACTGGCCCCTTCGCGGATGAATCCGCTCCCACAGATTCGATGGTATTCACGCGCTACTGTGGGAGCGAATTCATTCGCGAAAGCTCTATTTCAGAAGCCGCCAATGTGTTGGATGTACTGGCCCTTTCGCGAATGAATTCGCTCCCACAGAATTCGCCCCAGATTTTCGCCAGGTCAGATTCGAACGAGTGACAGAAGTCCAATGACCGCTTATCCGCTTTTTTCCTACACCATCGCACATCCTGTCCTACAATTTTCTTAGGTCGTTTCTTTAGCTGGATCGAGGAAAACGTCATGAGGATAACAACAAGAAAATGCCTGGCCGTCATCGCAGCAACTGCCGTCCTGGCCATCTACGGCGCCGGTGCCTACCGGATTGAAATGGCGCGCCAGGGTCCGCATCTGGCCAGTTGCAACTTCGGGCATTGCTACCCGACCTCAGCGACTTTTGCCGCCCTGCGATGAAGTAAAAAAACCGGATTTAACGGTGCCAAGGCAGCTACCGATTAGCCTGCTATCGGATTAGACTGGCATGACTTCTCCCGCTCTTTTGCGGGTCATTGTCTGCCGAGTCCTGCCTTGACCAACCTCAATCAGACCACGCCTTCCATTCGCAGCGTTCTGTTCGCGTTGATGATGGCGGTATTTCTCAGCGCCCTCGATCAAACCATCGTTGCCGTCTCGATACCGGCCATTTCTGCGCAGTTCAGGGATTTTGACCTGCTGGCCTGGGTGATTTCCGCCTATATGGTCGCCCTGACCGTGGCCGTGCCGATCTACGGCAAGCTCGGCGACCTGTATGGGCGACGCAAGATCCTGCTGTTCGGCCTCGCCCTGTTCACCCTGGCCTCGCTGTTCTGCGGCATGGCGCAAAGCATGGAGCAATTGGTGCTGGCGCGGGTGCTGCAGGGGATCGGCGCGGGCGGCATGGTATCGATCAGCCAGGCGATCATTGGCGACATCGTGCCACCGCGTGAACGTGGCCGTTATCAGGGCTACTTCAGCGGCATGTACGCCCTGGCCAGTGTCGCCGGGCCGGTGCTGGGCGGTGTCATGACCGAGTACGTGTCGTGGCGTTGGGTGTTCCTGATCAACCTGCCCCTGGGCCTGCTTGCCTGGATCACTGCCCACCGCACCCTGCGCGGCTTGCCGGTACCCAATCGCAAGCCGGTCATCGACTACGTCGGCACGCTATTGATGATTGTCGGCCTGACCGCCCTGCTGCTGGGCATCACCGAAATCGGCCAGGGCCATGACTGGCGTGATCGCCAGGTCCTTACCCAGTTGGGCCTGGCCCTGCTGGCGCTGATCGTCTTCGTGGTCGTTGAGCGGCGTACCCGCGAGCCGTTGTTGCCCATGCACCTGTTTGCCAATCGCAGCGCGGTGTTGTGCTGGTGCACGGTGTTCTTCACCAGTTTCCAGGCCATTTCCCTGATCGTGCTGGTACCGCTGCGCTTGCAGACCGTAACCGGCGGTGGCGCCGATAGCGCAGCCATTCACCTGCTGCCGCTGGCCCTGGGGATGCCCATGGGCGCGTTCATGGGCGGGCGACGCACTTCTCTGACCGGGCGCTATCAGCCGATCATCCTCACCGGCGCCTTGCTGATGCCCCTGGCCATTCTCGGCATGGCCTTCACGCCGCCGGAATCGGCCCTGCTGACCGGGCTGTTCATGCTGTTGACCGGCGTAGCCTGCGGCTTACAGTTCCCGACTTCGCTGGTCGGCACACAAAACTCGGTGGCCTTGCACGACATGGGCGTGGGTACCAGCACTACCAACCTGTTCCGCTCCCTGGGCGGCGCCGTGGGCGTGGCCTGCATGTCGGCGATTCTGCTGGCGATGTTACAAGGCACCGATCTGGCTCATTTGACCGGTGCGGGAATGGGCGTCGAGGGCAGCTCGGGGAATGTGCTCATGGATAGTCTTAATGCGGCCAGTGGTCCGGCACTGGCGAATTTGCGCGAGGAGCTGGCCGTGACCTTCCGCCACTTGTTCATGATCAACGCGGGCATTGCCCTGCTCGGGCTGGCGGCGGCACTGGCGATGCCGAATAACTTGCTGCGCGGAAGAGGTCACAAGGAATAAGTATCAAAGGAGGACATTGTTCTCCTCACATATTGCGTTCACGCTCTGTAAACGCGGATTTGCAGGAGCTGCCACAGGTTGCGAATGGGGTCTGTCTGATGCACCGCTTTCGCAGCCTTCGGCAGCTCCTACAATCTCATTCCAATTCAGTAGCGGTGTCGTGATTCGTCACTGGCTGTAATACCCCACCGCCACCAGATAATGGCCAACCTTGCGGATATAGGCGTGCTTGTTCTCGACCTTGCCGGTCACCGGGTTGCGCCAGTGGTATTCGTACTGGCCTTCATCCTGCTTGCGCGCCAGCGCCAGGATTGGCGCGCCTACCGGTTTGCCCTGAGGATCCTTGACCTTGTTGAAATCGGTATTGACCAGGCGCAGGTTGGTGCCGTGGGCGACGTAGCGGTTGTCGTCAAGATTGACCACGAACACGTAGAGATCGTCCTGGATAAAGCCGCCACTGAGATTATTGATCGCAGCCAGGGTGGCGCTTTCGTCGCGCTTGAGGGCATCGCTGGCCTTGTCCAGCAGGCCCCGGGCCTGTTCAGCGGAGGCTCGGGGTACGTAGTAACCCACCGCCAGGATGCGTTCACCCACGCGCTGGAAATACACGCGCTTGCGCTCGACCTTACCGTCAGCCCAGTTGTTCCAGCGATATTCGGCCTGCTGGATACCCTTGCTCTCCGGTGTCTGCAAGACTTCCTTGAAGGCCTTCTGCAGGTCTGGTTCCAGCACCTGGGATACATCGCGACCAATCAAGGCCACCGAAGGCCCGCCGCTGGCCAGCATCACACCCTTGGTGTCGACCACAAAGACATAACGCTCACCGTCAATGAATTCGCCCTGGCGACTGAAAGCAGCAAACGCCTTGTCGCCGTCGTTCTGATAACGCGCCACCGCTCGTTCCAGCAACGCCTTGGCCGCAGGCGCCTGGTCGGGGCTGGCGGCACCGGCCAGGACCTGCCCCGACAGGGTCAGACACAGCCAGCTCAAGACGCTTGTAAGAACGATACTTCGTGACAGCCGCCGCATGGCAAATTCCTCATGGGTATGGATTGCGCAACAGCTTAGCCGTGCGTTCTCTATGGGGAAGCATTCACGGGGAGAGGAGATAGCTTTCGGCTGGAGTTTGTCTCGAATGCCGCTTCTTAATGAAGAATGTTCCTACAGATGTATCAGAAGATTTCCTGAATATCCCCTGAAGAATCCGCTAAAACCCGTAGCAGTTAGACCATTGTCCGCGAACATGAAGATAGGTAAGGACTGGGTAAAGCTTCTGTCTGAACACACAATACTTAGATATAGATGCAGACGAAGCAACATGAGGCTATATTGGCCAATCGCTGCCATGGCAGCGATTATTCAGTCAGTCACGCAGGGCTGGACTCAGGCGCAACATATCGAGCCCGGCATCCACCAGCCGCTCAGCGTCCTGACACAGGCAATAGGCATCACCGATCAGCAACCATTGGCGCAGGATGCCGTCAATGTAGGCGTGCAGGCAGACCGAGGCACGCGCGGTATTCAGGGAAGCGGGTAACTGACCCTTGCGTACGGCATTACTCAGCGCCAATCCAATCCGGTAATTGCCTTCGAGCAAAGCCGCCTGGCGCTGGCGGCGCAAGTCACACATCTCATCGGTAAATTCGCACTTATGAAACAGGATTTCATTGATGCGACGGGTTTTCGGGTCCAGGGCAACTTGATGAAACAGGTGAATCAGCAGCTTTTTCACACAGCCAAGCGGGTCGGCTTCGGCTTCGCTTTCACTGGCCTGGGCAAGTTCTTCCAGGGGTTCGTGAATGCTGTCGAGCATTGCCTGGACCAAGTCAGCCTTGTTACTGAAGTGCCAATAGATAGCACCACGACTGACGCCCGCGAGGTTGGCGATATCGGCAAGCGTGGTACGCGAGACTCCGCGCTCATAGAACGCTTGCTCGGCAGCTTCGAGAATCTGGCTGCGAGTAGCCTGCGCTTCCTCTTTGGTACGTCGGACCATGGCAGTAAAAACCTCAATCAAAATGCCGCACGCTGCCTCTATGGGCAACGACGGAGTAACGCGAGCGATGCTAAATGATGCCCGTCCGGCTATTTACAAACAACCGTGAATGTAAGTATATTCATTAGCATGCTACTTATCCAGTTCCAATTTTTGCCCTATCACTTTTCTTGAGCACCAGGCTCCTGACCCGAGGATCTTCATGCAATTCAAGCCAGCTGTTACCGTACTGGTCACCGCCGTCGCCTTGGCATCACTGCTCAGCGGATGCGGCAAAAAAGAAGAAGCGGCCCCCGCTTCGGCGCCCCCGCCTCCTCAGGTCGGTGTAGTCACCCTGAAAGCTCAGTCCTACACCCTGACTTCCGAGCTGCCGGGGCGCACCACTGCCTTCCGCATCGCCGAAGTCCGTCCGCAGGTCAACGGCATCATTCTCAAGCGTCTGTTTACCGAAGGCAGCGACGTCAAGGCCGGTCAGCAGCTGTATCAGATCGACCCTGCGCTTTACGAAGCCACCGCCAACAGTGCCAAGGCCACGCTGCAATCGGCCAAGTCCCTGGCTGATCGCTACAAGCAACTGATCGCCGAGCAGGCCGTCAGCCGCCAGGAACTGGACAACGCCCAGGCCACCGCCCTGGAAGCCCAGGCCGCTCTGCAGACTGCGGAGATCAACCTGCGCTACACCAAGGTACTGGCGCCGATTTCCGGCCGTATCGGTCGCTCGTCGGTGACTGAAGGTGCTCTGGTCAGCAGTTCCCAGACCGACGCGATGGCGACCATCCAGCAACTGGACCCTATCTACGTCGACGTCGTGCAATCCTCGGCTGACATGCTGCGCCTGCGCGCCGATCTGGAAAGCGGCAAATTGCAGAAAGCCGGCGACAACGCCGCCAAGGTCAAGCTGACCCTGGAAGACAACAGCGTCTACGGCCAGGAAGGCAAGCTGGAGTTCTCGGAAGTCTCGGTTGACCAGACCACCGGCTCCGTCACCCTGCGCGCCGTGTTCCCCAACCCGGACCATCGCCTGTTGCCCGGCATGTTCGTCCACGCCCGCCTGCAGGCCGGTGTGAATGACTCGGCCATCCTGGTTCCGCAACAAGGCGTGACCCGTGACCTCAAGGGCACGCCGACCTCGTTGATCGTCAACAAGGACAACAAGGTTGAATTGCGCACCCTGGTTGCCAATCGCACCGTCGGCAGCGAATGGCTGGTGGAGAAAGGCCTGGACGCCGGTGATCGCGTCATCACCGAAGGCCTGCAATTCGTCAAGCCAGGCGTGGAAGTGAAAGTCAGCGAAGCGAGCAACGTGGCCAAGCCAGCATCCCCGGCCCCTGCCCCGGCAACTGAAAAAGCCTCAGGCAGTAAAGCGGAGTAATTCATGTCGAAATTTTTTATCGACCGCCCGATTTTCGCCTGGGTAATTGCCCTGGTGATCATGCTGGTCGGGGCTCTGGCAATCCTCAATTTGCCGATCAACCAATACCCGGCCATTGCACCACCGGCCATTGCCATTCAGGTGACCTACCCGGGTGCCTCTGCACAGACCGTGCAGGACACCGTGGTCCAGGTGATCGAACAGCAACTCAACGGTATCGACAACCTGCGTTATGTCAGCTCGGAAAGTAACTCCGACGGCAGCATGACCATTACCGCGACGTTCAACCAAGGGACGAACCCCGATACGGCCCAGGTCCAGGTGCAGAACAAGCTGAACCTGGCAACCCCGCTGCTGCCGCAAGAAGTACAGCAGCAAGGTATCCGCGTGACCAAGGCGGTGAAGAACTTCCTGATGGTTATCGGTCTGGTGTCCGAGGACGGCAGCATGGCCAAGGAAGACCTGGCCAACTACATCGTTTCCAACATGCAGGACCCGATCTCGCGGACCTCCGGCGTGGGTGACTTCCAGATCTTCGGTGCCCAGTACGCCATGCGTATCTGGCTCGACCCGGCCAAGCTGAACAACTTCCAGCTGACGCCAGGTGACGTGAAGACGGCGGTTGCCGGCCAGAACGTGCAGATCTCGTCCGGCCAGCTGGGCGGCCTGCCTGCGGTGAAGAACCAGCAGCTCAACGCCACGATCATCGGCAAGACCCGCCTGCAGACCGCTGAGCAGTTCGGCAACATCCTGCTCAAGGTCAACCGCGACGGTTCGCAAGTGCGCATCCGTGATGTCGGCACAGTCGGCCTGGGCGCGGAAAACTACAGCGTCGATGCACAGTTCAACGGCAAACCGGCTTCGGGCCTGGCGATCAAGCTGGCGACCGGCGCCAACGCCCTGGACACTGCCAAGGCCATCCGCGCGACGGTTGCCCAGCTGGAACCATTCTTCCCGCCAGGCATGAAAGCCGTCTACCCGTACGACACCACACCGGTAGTCAGCGAGTCGATTACCGGGGTAGTCCATACCCTGGGTGAAGCGATCATCCTGGTGTTCCTGGTGATGTACCTGTTCCTGCAGAACATTCGCGCCACGATCATCACCACAATGACCGTGCCGGTGGTACTGCTCGGCACCTTCGGCATCCTCGCCGCTGCCGGTTTCACCATCAACACCCTGACCATGTTCGGCATGATTCTCGCCATCGGCCTGCTGGTGGACGACGCCATCGTTGTGGTGGAAAACGTCGAGCGGGTAATGGCCGAGGAAAAACTCTCGCCACGGGATGCGACGATCAAGTCCATGGGCCAGATCCAGGGCGCACTGGTCGGTATCGCCATGGTGCTTTCGGCGGTACTGCTGCCAATGGCGTTCTTTGGCGGCTCCACCGGGGTGATCTATAAACAGTTCTCCATCACCATCGTGTCGGCCATGGCCCTCTCGGTGATGGTCGCCCTGATCTTCACCCCGGCACTGTGTGCCACCATGCTCGCGCCGATCGACCATGAGAAACACGGTCAACCCAAACGCGGTTTCTTCGGCTGGTTCAACCGCACCTTCGACCGCAGCGTACTGAGCTACGAGCGCGGTGTGGGCAATATGCTCAAGCACAAGATCCCGGCGCTGCTGGTCTATGCGCTGATCTTCGCCGGCATGATCTGGATGTTCACCCGCATCCCGAGCGCGTTCCTGCCGGAAGAGGACCAGGGCGTCATCTTCGCCCAGGTGCAGACCCCGGCCGGCTCGTCCGCCGCCCGTACCCAGGATGTCCTGGACAAGGCGCGGACCTACCTGCTCGATCAGGAAGGTGCAGCGGTCAAGTCGGTGTTCACGGTCAACGGCTTCAACTTCGCCGGCCGCGGCCAAAGCTCGGGCCTGGCGTTCATCCTGCTCAAACCGTGGGATGAACGTAACGCCGACAACAGCGTCTTCGCCCTGGCCAAACGTGCGCAACAGCACTTCGGCAGCTTCCGCGACGCCCTGTCCTTCGCCGTGGTTCCGCCATCGGTACTGGAACTGGGTAACGCCACCGGCTTCGACCTGTACTTGCAGGATCAGGGTGGCGTGGGTCACGCCAAGCTGATGGAAGCGCGCAACATGTTCCTCGGCATGGCCTCCCAGAGCAAAGTCCTCGCGGGTGTCCGTCCCAACGGCTTGAACGACGAACCGCAGTACCAACTGGTGATCGATGACGAACGCGCCAGCGCCCAGGGCGTATCGCTGACCGATATCAACACCACCCTGTCCATCGCTTTCGGCGGCAACTACGTCAACGACTTCATCGACCGCGGTCGGGTGAAAAAGGTGTACGTACAAGGCCAGCCCAATGCACGGATGAAACCGGAAGACTTGAAGAAGTGGTACGTGCGCAACAGCGCCGGGACCATGGTGCCGTTCGACTCCTTCGCTACCGGGCAATGGGTCTACGGTTCGCCAAAACTGTCGCGCTACAACGGCGTTACCGCAGAGGAAGTGTTGGGTACTCCGGCACCGGGCTACAGTTCCGGCCAGGCCATGGCGGAAGTCGAAGCCATCGCCAAGAAACTCCCGGCGGGCATCGGTTATTCCTGGACCGGTCTGTCGTACGAGGAGCGCCTGTCGGGCTCCCAGGCGCCAGCGTTGTATGCGATTTCAATCCTGATGGTATTCCTCTGCCTCGCGGCCCTGTATGAAAGCTGGTCGATTCCGATCGCGGTCATCCTCGTCGTACCGCTGGGGGTTATCGGCGCCTTGATGGCAACCAGCCTGCGCGGGCTGTCCAACGACGTGTTCTTCCAGGTAGGCCTGTTGGTGACGGTGGGCCTGGCGGCGAAAAACGCCATCCTGATCGTCGAGTTCGCCAAGGAATTGCATGAGCAAGGCAAAGGCCTGGTCGAGGCCACCATTGAGGCGTGCCGGATGCGTCTGCGTCCGATCATCATGACCTCCATGGCGTTCATCCTTGGTGTTGTACCACTGGCCATTTCCAGCGGTGCAGGTTCGGGTAGCCAGCACTCCATCGGTACTGGTGTAATTGGCGGTATGATCACCGCCGTTGTCCTGGCGATCTTCTGGGTACCGCTGTTCTTCGTAGCGATATCCAGCCTGTTCAAGGGCAAGCAGAAACAGCACGCAATTTCACACGATGAGGCTGGCCAATGAGCAAGTCCCTGATCTCTCTGGCAGTCACCGCGTTCATTCTCGGCGGCTGTTCACTGATCCCCGAATACAACCAGCCCAAGGCGCCGGTTGCCGCGCAGTACCCGCAAGGTCCGGCCTACTCGCCGACCGAATCGGCCAATGTCGCGGCAGCCGAACAGGGCTGGCGCCAGTTTTTCCATGACCCGGCCCTGCAACAGCTGATCCAGACGGCCCTGGTCAATAACCGCGACCTGCGTGTCGCGGCCCTGAACATCGACGCCTACCGTGCGCAATACCGCATCCAGCGCGCCGATCTGTTCCCGGCCGTGTCCGCCGATGGCAGCGGCAGTCGCCAGCGGGTTCCGGCTGATCTGTCACAAAGCGGCAAAGCCGGCATCACCAGTCAGTATTCGGCCACCGTGGGCGTCAGCGCCTACGAGCTGGATCTGTTCGGTCGCGTACGCAGCCTCAGCGAGCAGGCGCTGGAAACCTACTTCTCCAGTGAAGAAGCCCGCCGCAGCACGCAGATCAGCCTGGTGGCCAACGTCGCCAACGCCTATCTGACCTGGCAGGCGGACAAAGAGCAGCTCAAGCTCACCGAAGATACCCTCGACGCCTTCGAACAGAGCTTCAAGCTGACCTCACGCAGTAATGAAGTCGGTGTCGCTTCGGCGCTGGATCTGGCCCAGTCGCGGACCTCGGTGGAAAGCGCCCGGGTCAAGCTGTCCCAGTACCAACGCCTGGTGGCCCAGGACCTGAACAACCTGACACTGCTGCTGGGTACCGGCCTGCCGGCCGACCTGCCAGCGGCGCAGCCGTTGAGTGCCGACCTGCTGACGCCACTGCCGGCAGGCCTGCCGTCGGAGCTGCTGCAACGTCGTCCGGACATCCTCCAGGCCGAGCACCAGCTCAAGGCTGCCAACGCCAATATCGGCGCGGCGCGGGCTGCGTTCTTCCCGAGCATCAGCCTGACTGCCAATGCCGGTACCCTCAGCCCGGACCTGTCCGGGTTGTTCAACGGCGGTTCCGGCACCTGGCTGTTCAAGCCGAGCATCAGCCTGCCGATCTTCAACGCCGGCAGCCTGCGTGCCAGCCTGGACTACTCCAAGATCCAGAAAGACATTGGCGTGGCCAACTACGAAAAAACCATCCAGACTGCCTTCCAGGAAGTCTCCGATGGCCTGGCCGCACGCAAGACTTACAGCGAACAGCTGCAGGCCCAGCGTGATTTCGTCAATGCCAACCAGGACTACTACCGCCTGGCCGAGCGCCGCTACCGCATCGGGATCGACAGCAACCTGACCTTCCTCGATGCCCAGCGCTCGCTGTTCAGCGCGCAGCAGTCGCTGATCAGCGATCGCCTGTCCCAGCTGACCAGCGAGGTCAATCTGTACAAGGCCCTGGGTGGCGGCTGGAACGAACAGACGCAAAAGGTCCAGCCGATCTCGACCGAGAAGCCGGCAGTGCAACTGTTCTGATTCGTGGTTGTTGATTGAAGCTGTAGCCAAAATGCCCCGACCTGTTCGGGGCATTTTGTTTTGTGCTGCTTGAGCCATCGGCGGCATCACGTTGTGGGGGCGAACTCTGTGGGAGCGAATTCATTCGCGAAAAAGGTATTCAGGCTATTGAAATTGCATTGAATGTACCGGCCTCTTCGCGAATGAATTCGCTCCCACAATTCACTCCCACAACCAGCATGTTTCAGCTAGCAGTGTTGCGCCTGATCGCACATAAAAAACCCACCAGTCGGTGGGTTCTTTATTGCCGCTCAGATCAATGATCGTGATGCAGATACGCCGGTTGCTTCGGCAGGCGCAGGCTGAACAGGAAGGCCACGGCCATCATCACCGTCACATACCAGTAGAAGTTGTTTTCCACACCCTGGGCCTTCAGGCTCAGGGCCACGTATTCAGCCGAACCGCCGAATGCGGCGTTGGCGACTGCGTACGACAGGCCAACACCCAAGGCGCGGATCTGTGGCGGGAACATCTCGGCTTTTACCAGGCCGCTGATCGAGGTGTAGAAACTGACAATGGCCAGAGCCAACGTGATCAGCAGGAACGCCATGAACGGGTCAGTGGTGGTCTTGAGCGTCATCAGCAACGGCACGGTGCAGATCGTACCCAGGCCGCCAAACAGCATCATCGAAGCGCGACGCCCGATGCGGTCGGCCAGCATACCGAACAGCGGCTGCATGCACATGTACACGAACAACGCGCCGGTCATGACGTAGCTGGCGGTCTTAGGGTTCATGCCGCCGGTGTTGACCAGGAACTTCTGCATGTAAGTGGTAAAGGTGTAGAAAATCAGCGAGCCGCCTGCGGTGTAACCCAGTACGGTGATGAAGGCGGCTTTATGATTGCGGAACAGTGCCGCTATGCTGCCTGCATCTTTGTCCTGACGGGTTTCCTTGCTGGTGGTTTCTTTCAGCGAGCGACGCAGGAACAGGGAGATCACCGCCGCAATGGCGCCGACCACGAACGGAATGCGCCAGCCGTAGGCCTTGAGCTCTTCGGTGCTGAGGAATTGTTGCAGGATCACCACGGTCAGCACCGCCAGCAACTGGCCGCCGATCAGGGTCACATACTGGAACGAGCCGAGGAAGCCGCGCTGACCGCGCATGGCCACTTCACTCATATAAGTTGCGGTAGTGCCGTATTCGCCACCGACCGACAGGCCTTGCAGCAGACGCGCCAGCAGCAACAGCGCCGGAGCCAGGGCACCAATGGAGGCGTAGGTCGGCAGGCAGGCGATGATCAGCGAGCCGCCGCACATCATCAGTACCGAGATCATCATCGAGTTCTTGCGCCCGTGCTTGTCAGCCACGCGACCGAACAGCCAGCCGCCGATCGGCCGCATCAGGAAGCCTGCGGCAAACACACCGGCCGTGTTGAGCAACTGCACGGTAGGGTCGTCGGACGGGAAGAAAGCCGGTGCAAAGTAAATCGCGCAAAAGGCGTAGACGTAAAAGTCGAACCACTCGACAAGGTTGCCTGAAGAAGCGCCCACGATCGCAAAGATCCTTTTCTTGCGCTCTTCAGAGGTGTACGGCGTTGTCGTTGTCATTATTTTCCCCGGTTTTATGTAATCGCACGTTCCTGGATACAATCTGTAACATCCTTGCGCCACCAGCACAATCGCCCAGGCCATCGCGCTGCCCTTTCGTGGAGGCAGCCCGATGGCCCGGGCGGTTGTAACGGTGTGGTTTTGCGTAGGTCTATCGCTCGATAGCCAACGCCAACCCCTGTCCTACTCCTACACACATGGTGGCAAGGCCTTTTCGGCCGCCGGTTTTTTCTAGCTGATGCAACGCGGTCAAGACCAGACGCGCACCGCTCATGCCCAGTGGATGCCCCAGAGCGATAGCCCCGCCATTCGGATTGACCTGCGGCGCATCGTCGTCCAGACCCAGTTCGCGCAGCACGGCGAGACCCTGGCTGGCAAACGCTTCGTTGAGTTCGATCACATCGAAATCACTGACTGCCAGGCCCAGGCGCTCGACCAGCTTGCGCACCGCCGGAACCGGGCCGATGCCCATGACCCTAGGTGCCACACCTGCGCTGGCCATGCCGAGAATTCGCGCGCGAGGCGTCAGACCATGTTTCTTCACCGCTTCTGCCGAGGCCAGGATCAGGGCGGCGGCGCCGTCGTTGACGCCCGAAGCGTTGCCTGCGGTCACGGTCTTGTCCGGACCGTTGACCGGTTTCAATCTGGTCAGAGCTTCCAGGGTCGTATCGGCCCGGGGATGCTCATCCTGCTCGACCACGGTCTCGCCCTTCTTGTGGGCAACCCGGACCGGCACGATCTCATCAGCGAAAAAACCCGCAGCCTGGGAGGCTGCCGCGCGCTGTTGACTGCGCAGGGCAAAGGCATCCTGATCGGCCCGGGAAATACCGTAGTCGTCGGCCACGTTGTCACCGGTTTGCGGCATCGAATCGACGCCGTACTGAGCCTTCATCAACGGGTTGATAAAGCGCCAGCCAATAGTGGTGTCTTCCAGCTTCATAGCCCGCGAATAAGCCGAATCAGCCTTGCCCATGACAAATGGCGCACGGGACATGGACTCGACGCCGCCCGCAATCGCCAGCTCCATTTCACCGCTGGCAATGGCGCGGAAAGCCGTGCCGATGGCGTCCATGCCCGAGGCGCAGAGACGGTTCAGGGTCACGCCGGGAATACTCTCGGGCAACCCGGCCAGCAAGGCCGCCATGCGCGCGACGTTGCGGTTGTCCTCGCCTGCCTGGTTGGCGCAACCGAGGAATACCTCGTCCACTTCATCCCAGTTCACCGAGGGGTTGCGCTCCATCAGCGCCTTGATCGGCACGGCGGCCAGGTCGTCAGCACGAACCGTGGCCAGGCCACCACCAAAGCGGCCGATAGGGGTGCGAATGGCATCGCAGATAAAGACGTCACGCATCAGGCTTCTCCCGGGGCTTGGCCGTGGGCGGCAGCAGTGCGCGCTTCCAGATCACGCAAGGCGCTCAGCTCGGTCTCCGTCGGCTCGACGGAATACTCGACGTGCTCGGCAAAACGCACCGGCCAGCCGGTCGCAGCGACCACTTGGTCACGGGTCACGCCCGGGTGCAGTGTCGTCACGACGAATTCGTTGGTACCGGCTTCCGGCTCCATCACACACAGGTCGGTGATAATCCCCACCGGCCCGGCACCTGGCAGGCCCAGACGCTTGCGCGAGTCGCCGCCTTCGCCGTGGCCGACCGAGGTCATAAAGTCCAGCTTGTCGACGAACGAACGCGACGACTGCTTGAGGATGATCAGTACCGACTTGGCGGACCCGGCGATTTCCGGCGCGCCACCGGCACCCGGCAGACGCACTTTCGGGTTGTGGTAATCACCGACCACCGTCGTGTTGATATTGCCGAAACGGTCGACCTGAGCCGCACCGAGGAACCCCACGTCGACACGCCCACCCTGCAGCCAGTAGCGGAAAATTTCGCTGGTGGCGACCACAGTATCGGCGGTTTCCGCCAGTTCGCCGTCGCCAATGGACAGCGGCAGCACGTTGGGCTTGGCGCCGATCGGGCCCGATTCGTAGATCAGTACGACGTCAGGCGCCGAGGTCAGGCGGGCAAGGTTGGCGGCCTTGGAAGGCAGGCCGATGCCGACAAAGCACACCGCGCCATTGCGCAGGCGACGGGCAGCAGCCACGGTCATCATTTCATTAGTGGTGTAAGTCATTACTTTGCCTCCGCAGCGCTGGCCGCCAGCTTGCTCTGGAATTCACTGAAATCCTTGGTACCGTGAATGTATTCGTCGATCCAGGCGGTAAAGGTCGCACGGTCACGGGCGATCGGGTCCCACGCCTGATAGAACGGGTTATCGCGCTCGTAGTAGCCATGGGCGTAGGACGGATGCGCGCCGCCGGGCACCAGGCATACCGCACTCAACGCCCAGGTCGGCAGGACGCAGGCGTTCATCGGCGCCTTGAGGTCATCGACGATCTCTTCAACGGTGACGATGCAGCGCTTGGCGGCCAGGGCGGCTTCTTTCTGCACACCCAGGATGCCCCACAGCAGCACATTGCCTTTGCGATCAGCCTTCTGCGCATGGATCACTGTGACATCGGGACGAACGGCAGGCACCGCAGCCAGCACTTCACCGGTGAACGGGCAGGTCACGGTCTTGATCAGCGGGTTGACCTTGGGCAGGTCAGAACCGGCGTAAGCACGCAGTACCGCAAACGGCAGTCCGGACGCTCCGGCTACGTAGGCGTTCGCCAGGTCGGCATGGCTGTGTTCTTCAATTTCCAGCGCATGGGGCCACTGTTTTTCTACGGCATCACGCAGACGGTGCAGCGAACCGACACCGGGGTTACCGCCCCACGAGAAAATCAGCTTTTTCGCACAACCAGCGCCGATCAATTGGTCATAAATCAGATCCGGCGTCATGCGCACCAGAGTCAGGTCTTTCTTGCCCTGGCGAATGATTTCGTGGCCAGCGGCGTTGGGAATCAGATGGGTGAAGCCTTCCAGTGCAACGGTGTCGCCATCGTTGACGAATTGCTTCACGGCATCGTGCAGAGAAATGACTTCAGCCATGAGGTGCTCCCAAACTCAACATCACAATCAGTGGATGGCGCAAGTGCGCCGGGATGTGATTGAGGTTAAGCCTGGGCTTGCAAGCGGACAATCCGATAATCGACTAAGTGTTCGTTAATCGCACAATTCTAGTCGAGCAATTCGTTGGAGCCGGGCTTGCCCGCGAAGGCTTCGACACGGTATGCCTGATATATCGCTTCGAAGCCTTCGCGGGCAAGCCTCGCTCCTACAGAGTTGTTCAGTCAGCTAAAGGTTGTTCGGATCAGGTAAACAACTGCGTACTCAAATCCCGACTGGCATTGAGCATGATTGGCAGAAAACGCTGCTCCAGCTCGCTGCGGGCCACTCGCCCGGCACTGGTGCTGACATTCAGCGCCGCCAGTACCTGCCCAGAAGCGTCATAGACCGGCACGGCAATCGAGCGCAGGCCCTGCTCCAGCTCCTGATCGACGATGCACCATCCCTGCTGCCGGACCAGTTGCAGGCACTCCAGCAACGCCTCGGGCGTGCGCAAGGTACGGCTGGTCTTGGGTTGCAGGTCGACGTGGTCGAGATATTCCTGCAAAGACACATCATCCAGCGCCGCCAGCAGGATTCGCCCCATGGATGTGCAATAGGCTGGCAGACGACCGCCGACGGACAGATCCACCGAGATCAGACGCTGGGTCGTGGCCGAACGGGCGATATAAAGGATGTCATCGCCCTCCAGGGTCGCCATGTTGCAGGCCTCGTGCAACTCGTCGCTCATGCGATCCAGATACGGCTGCGAAGAAACCGCCAGGGGCGTGGAAGACAGATAGGCATGGCCCAGCGTCAGGACCTTGGGTAATAGCGAATAAGTCCGCCCATCGGTCGTGGCATAACCTAGCTTGATCAGGGTATGCAGACAGCGCCGCACGGCCGCACGGGGGATCTCGGTGCGGTGACTGATCTGGGCGATGGTCAGGTGTCGCTTGCGTTCCTGAAAGGCATGGATCACCGCCAGACCACGGGCGAGCGAAGTCATGAAATCCGGGTCGCCGGTCAGTGCCTGGATCCGCTTGGCGGGCGACGCCACGATGGGCGGCGCCAGAGAGGCAAAAGAATTTCGCAGTTCATCATTCATCCCGACACCTCATCACGTCCACGCAGGCCCTGTAAACAGAGGCTTGCGGGATTTATATGCCAATGCCCCGCATTCGCTTTGGGCGATTATCGAACGACTGGCCGATAATCGCAATTGACCCATTGCAAAGATGCTTATACCTTTGCACCTGCCTTACAGTGACTTCTTGGAAATACTGGTCAGGTACCCACTGAGAAGTCCAAGGCACGGCCTTGCTCATGAAGCAAGGCCGTTTTTCTTCCCGCATCTGGCTCCCGTCACGCCGCACGCAAATCCTTTCTCTTTAATTCAGCCGTCCTGAAAGGCTTGTCAGAATGTTGCCTCGGCGCCTCAATATCTCGTGACTGAAAGTTTCGCCATATCTATCACCTGACCAAAACTTCAGAAACGTCGTACAGAAAAACAGTACCTCGGAAACTCATGCAGTAGTCAGACAACATATAGAGTTGACGCCAACCAAGTTCTTGGAGATAGTGACAAGCACTTGACTGGATATTACTGCTGCCGGGATTTTGCCCATTTCATACCCGGCGTGGTGCAGATCGATCGTATCGATGTCGCTACACAGCGAATTCGCCGTGATGTAGCCCCTGAACGCCCAGTCAAGACAGCCCCAAATGAATGATTGTCGCTACGACAACGGTATGTTCTGGTGCCCGTAGCCGCGAGCTGCGGGAACGTGTTCGCCCTATCGCGAGAAGGTCCGCCAGCCGGGATTGTTCAACGTCCCCCGGCTCACTATGAAAACGGTCTTCCTGTGGCGCGACACTTCCCGTGCTCTGCGTTAACACCGGATTAAACTTGACTTAATCAGGTAACAAAGTGACTAAAGATGAACTGCGCGCGGAACTTGAGCGCCAGGAACAACGTTACAAGGAAGTATATGGCGGGGAAATCACCACCTACGCCGCGCAACCCGAACCGGAACGCAAGCCATGGCGCAAAAGAGCCAGCGTGCTGGATCAGGCATTCAAGAATGAGCTACAGAAAATGGAACAGGATTTGAAGGAAGAATCCTGATTCAGCCTGCTCGCGAGAAGCCCGGGTAAACGGACGGACACGAGGGTCGTCCGCGCTGCATTGGTTTTACGCAAGATCACTGCGCTGCCACCTGCCACTCAATGCAGGAGGCCACCGGGCGTTGTCTACAACCGTTGTTATCGCCAGCCTTCCTGCTCGTCAGGACGACTGACCCTGGTCAAAAAAGAACGTGGTCGGCAGATACCAATCAGCGGCTGTCATATCGATCTGTATTTTTTCTGTCATAATCCCGCCCCCTTCAGACCGGGTCAGAAAACCTTCATGATCGATTTATTCAGCGGGCTAGATGCTTGGGTGCTTGTGAGCCTGTTGCTCGCCCTGGCCTTCGTCCTCACCTTCGAGTTCATCAACGGCTTTCATGACACCGCCAACGCGGTGGCGACAGTCATTTACACCAAGGCAATGCCCCCGCACCTGGCCGTGTTCTTTTCGGGTGTGTTCAACTTCCTTGGCGTGCTGCTCGGAGGCGTCGGCGTCGCTTACGCCATCGTCCACCTGTTGCCGGTCGAGCTGCTGATCAACGTCAATACCGGTCACGGCCTGGCCATGGTGTTCTCGTTGCTGGCCGCAGCCATCGCCTGGAACCTGGGCACCTGGTATTTCGGTATTCCGGCTTCCAGCTCCCACACGCTGATCGGCTCTATCCTCGGCGTAGGTCTGGCCAATGCCCTGATCAACGACATTCCGCTGTCCGAGGGCGTGAACTGGCAGAAGGCAATCGACATCGGCGCCTCCCTGGTGTTTTCACCATTGGCCGGTTTCATCGTTGCCGGTCTGGTGCTGCTGGCCTTGAAGGCCTGGCGCCCGCTGTCGAAGATGCACAAGACCCCTGATCAGCGTCGCAAGCTGGACGACAAGAAGCACCCGCCATTCTGGAATCGCCTGGTACTGGTGATCTCGGCCATGGCCGTCAGCTTTGTGCACGGTTCCAACGATGGCCAGAAAGGCATTGGTCTGATCATGCTGGTACTGATCGGCATCGTTCCGGCCCAGTTCGTCCTCGACCTCGGCAGCACCACCTATCAGATCGAGCGCACCCGTGACGCGGCCCAGCACATGAGCCAGTTTTATCAGCGCAACACCGACACTCTGGGCGAGTTCCTGGCGTTGGGCAAAGCCCCTGCGGGCGACCTGCCAGGGCGATTCAGCTGCAACCCGGAGCAGACTGAGGCAACTATCGCAGCCCTGCTGTCGACGCTTGATGGTGTGACCGATTACCACTCGCTGACCGCTGAACACCGCATCGAAGCCCGCCGCTATCTGCTATGCCTGGATGACACCGCTCGGAAAGTCGGCAAGCTGCCAGCTCTGGCGGCCAGGGAAAAATCCGATCTGGACAAGCTGCGCAAGGACCTCACTGCGCCGACCGAATACGCGCCGTTCTGGGTGATTCTGGCGGTGGCCCTGGCCCTGGGCGTCGGCACCATGGTCGGCTGGAAACGTGTAGTCCTGACCATCGGCGAGAAGATCGGCAAGCAAGGCATGACGTATGCACAGGGCATGTCGGCACAGATCACCACGGCGAGCGCCATTGGCCTGGCCAACGTGTTCAGCCTGCCGGTCTCGACCACCCACATCCTGTCGTCCGGCGTCGCCGGGACCATGGTTGCGAACAAAAGCGGCCTGCAAGGCGGCACCATCCGCAACATCCTCATGGCCTGGGTCCTGACCCTGCCCGTGACCATCGGCCTGGCGGCCGGGCTGTTCTGGCTGGCCTCCAAGGTCCTGGCCTGATCAGCGGCGGGGGGCGGGGGGGGGGGGGGGGGAGAGCGGGCGCGGGGGGGGGCCGAGAAAACACCGAAACACCCAAACCAAAAA